>JANXVQ010000937.1 GCA_025351545.1 Spirosoma sp. | reverse complement strand
AACAGGTATTGAACGATTCGACAGACTCTCCTTATCACGGCAGGCTGTCACTTATTTACCGAAATGCCAACCGGCTTTTACGGCTGATCAATGAACTGCTCGATCTGGCAAAACTCGATGCCGGCAACCTAACCATTACACCTACTCCTGCCGATTTGCCAGATTTTATCAAACGAATCTTACTAGTTTTTGCGGAAGAAGCACAACGAAAACGCATTCAGTTAGAGCAGACTCATGACTTCAACCAGCCCTATTATTGGTTCGATCCCGATAAAATCGAAAAAATCTTAACCAACCTGCTGTCTAATGCACTGAAATTCACGGATGACCATGGGACGATAACCTTGTCAACTTATGTTGCGCCTATCGATCCGGCAGTAGCCACATCCACGCCTACCGACCTTGTCCGGCTAACGGTGCATAACACAGGAGCAGGCATTCCCGAACATCAGTTATCACACATTTTCAATCGATTTTATCAAGCCAATCCCTTGACGGAACGATCGGTTGGCGGTTCGGGGATTGGGTTAGCCTTGGTGAAAGAATTGGTCGAGATGATGCAGGGTACTATTTCAGTGAAAAGTGACCCAATACTGGGAACAACATTTACGGTCGAACTACCCTGTCGCCAGGCCCGTGCCGACCTGGTGCCAATTATGGTAGTGGAAAACGATCTTCCACACCGGCCAACCGGCAATCAATCAACTAATAGTCAAACTGGTCGAGACGAAAAAATCCCTCAAATCCTTCTGGTTGAAGACGACGATGACATTGCCGATTTCATTGTTACTACCTTAAGTACCGAATGGCAGGTGCTACGGGCCAGCAACGGTCAGGCCGGAGTAGAATCAGCCATTACTAACGGACCTGACCTGATTATCAGCGATGTGCTTATGCCCGAACTTAATGGATATGAACTTTGTCGGCAACTGAAAAGCAATCCAATTACCAGTCACATTCCCATTCTTTTATTAACGGCCAAAGTATCCGCCGAAAGCCGCATTGAAGGTTTAACCGCTGGCGCCGACGATTATCTGGCCAAACCCTTTCAGGTTGCGGAGCTACGCGGGCGCGTTCGAAACCGGCTGGCCCATCAACAGCAGGTTCGTCAATATTATCGAACTCAGTTGCTGCGCGAGGGTTATTTACCCCTTGCCAGTCAGGCTCCTGAAGACGATTTTATGAATCGGGTATATAGGCTGCTTGAAGGTCACCTAGACGACTCAACGTTTGGAGTCGAACCCTTGGCTACGGCTATTGGTATGAGTCGAATGCACTTAAACCGGAAAGTGAAGTCGATGACAGGACTGACGCCCAATGAGTTAATTCGGGTAGTGCGCCTAAAACGGGCTGCCGAGCTACTGTTAACGGGCACATCAATATCTGAAGTTGCCGACCGCGTAGGTTTTGATACAGCGGCTTATTTTTCTAAAGTTTTTAAAGATCACTATCATATAACACCATCAGAGTATGTTGAGTTACATCGGCAGGAGCTAACAAAATAGGTCGTTCACAATATCAGTTACTTTGCAAAAGCAACTTTATTGTCGACCTGTTTTCGACAATACATTATACTAAATGATGGAGTATAGTGCCTTACAAGTGACATCTATAACCTGAAAATAAGCTTTCATATAGCATGTTACAAATTTTATAGCCTGTGTTACAAATGAGCAAGGGTTGACCAATGATTGGGTCTAGTATTGCGACAGTTACATATCATATCAGTAACTAATCAAGCACCACCCTCGCGTATGTCCATGTCTGTATTTCCCTTCTCTAACCGAACAAACCCAATAGAGTGGCCTCCCCTAAAACTCTATCTTCGTGAAACGGGTCGTCAGTTTTTTTCAGTAGCTGATTTGGTATATCTACAGGCAGTTGCTAACTATAGTTGGTTGAATTGGGCAGATGGCCGACGGATGCTCATGCCCCGCACCCTGAAATATTATTCCCCCCAGCTACCTACCGAATTATTTATCCGTCTCCACCGCAACTGTGTTGTTAATCGGCGCTTTGTAGATCGGCTGGAGCGTACAGACACGGGTGGCCTGGTTCATTTGACAACGGGTGAAGTTCTGCCGGTTTCGCGTCGGCGCTGGAGTTTGGTCCGGCGGCAATTAGCTAATAACAGACCAAATTTGAATTAATTTTGGCTTTTCGCTTCTTATCCACCAGGCTTTCCATCTCAGTCATTCAGTGACTTGGATGGAAAGCCCTATAATAAATTGTTTCAGGCAACTAGCTACAAGATAGCAAATTGCCTGAAACAATTTTCCATTTAATGTATTGTTAATAATCGCTTACCGGTTAAAAACCTCAGCTTTTCACCTCTACCATAAATGGGTATTTCTAAACAACACACTCGTTAGAGTTGTAAGGTAGCCAGAAACATTCTCATTCATACCAGGTTCCACAGGTACACTCAATGGTAGTCGCTAATCCGGTCTATTTTGTATGCAACCTGGTTTCTTAACTGAGAATAAAACACGGGTCGCCCACGAGCGCCTGAACGAAGAATACGGTATTCAGGAAATAAAGGGTTATTCTGACCCAATGCACGAGTTAATCGGCACAATTTTATCGCACCGAACTACTCACGCCAATGAAATTACTGCTTATCGCACCATGCGCGAACGTTTTCCAACCTGGGAACAAGTTCGTGATGCACCCCTACCCGCGCTGACCGACGCCATACAAGCGGCTAACTACCCCGAAATAAAAGCACCCTATATCCAAAATCTGCTAACGCATCTCTTCCGGGAAACGGGAGCAGCCAACATTGATTTTATAGGTAATCTATCAACAGACGATGCAATGAGTTGGTTGATTAGCCTTCCCGGCATTGGCTTAAAAACAGCTACCATTTTACTGCTTTTTACGTTTCATAAACCTGTACTGCCAGTAGATACGCACGTCCATCGTGTTACACAGCGGCTGGGGCTAATTGGCCCAAAGGTAAGCGCCGAAAAGGCGCATACGCTCCTGCTGGCTCATTTGCCAAAGGATGCTCTGGTACTGTTCAATTTTCACAAGCATTTTTACTGGCATGGCCAGCGGGTATGCACCTGGTATTATCCAAAATGCAACGACTGTGTTTTGCAGAACCTGTGCGACTTCTATCAATCGGGTAGAACCACATTACTCAGTAGTACACCCGTGAGAAAGAAACCGATGAACCCCTGACCTATGCTGATACGGTAAGGCCCCGCAAACGAGCGTTTGCAGGGCCTTACTGTTCTTAATAACGGGCTGAATTTTAACTCTTTTTCCCGTACTTACGTTCGCATAAATCCTCCGACTGCTCAACCCAGTTATCCCGTTCGATACGGCCGGGGAAAAACTCGACAAGTTCGTTTACTTTGTCGATGTCTTCTTTCGTAAAATTAGCGACCTGTCGGAAGGTGTAGATGCCCAGGCTGTGCAATTTTCTTTCCAGAAAGGGTCCCACCCCCACAATATCTTTCAGGTCATCGGCTTCAGTAGCGGTAGCACGCCCAATACGGTCGAAGTTAACCTCGCTGGCACGAGTAGCGATCCGGCTCAAGACAGCCGCTTCTGAGTTTTCGTCCTTCCCGGCATAAGTGGCTGATGATGACGAAACAGGCAGAATAACAGGTAAAATCTCTACCAAAGGCTCATCGAGCGACGAGCTAATCGTTGGCGTCTCTTCATCAATCAACTCCGGTGTATCGTCGTTGGAGAAAGCAGGCAACAAAGGATCGGCATGGAC
>JANXVQ010000899.1 GCA_025351545.1 Spirosoma sp. | reverse complement strand
CAAACGGCCCGATACCATATGGTCTCGGGCCGTTTGTGTGTCAGGGAAAGCTTTTTATTGATGATCCATGCCGCCACCTTTCTTGCAACAGCCTGGGAGTTTATTATAACCCACTTCATCGGCTACAACTTCTTCGGCATCGTAACCCGTTTTGCTAATGTTTGCTTTCAACTTAGCGACGTCTGTTTTTGCCGGGTTGTATTTGATCGTAACAACTTTCGATTTCACGTCTAAATCAGCTTCTTTGACGCCCTTTTCAAAGGCAAGATTCCGTTCGATACGGGCTTTGCACATCCCGCAAATAGCGGAAGTCTTAATTTTAACTTCCTTCTCTTTATCGTCGCGGGTTGGGGCGCTGGCAAACGAGTTGCCCAGAAGTACCAGTGAGGTTAGGGCAGTCAGGAATAGATTACGCAACATGGTTGTAAATGGTTTATAGTGAACTGATAACAGAAATTTATTTTGAATGGTGCCCGGCATGGATGTGCCCGGCATGGATGTGCCCGGTTTTAGGTTTTCATGCAGAGACACCCGTTTAGTGACGCATGCCTTTCATCTGACTATGGCCCGAATGTTTCATACTTTTCATGTTCATCAGACTGGGCGATAGCCGGAGGTAAATTTCACCGGAAACAGGCATTGTACCATAATACGATTGCAAAAACTTATCGGGCAGACTACTGGTAATCTGGGCTCCTAACACTAAATCGGTACTGTGTTTCTGAACAATTCGATAGTTCATGCCTAGTGTCAAATTATTAATAATAAACATCTGGTTTTTAGCAATCTGACCCATTTCGGCTGACGAAGTCGGCTGGTAAAGCCCCATTTCCTCCGCTGATTTCGTAACGTTTTCGTATCGGCCATAAAAGGCCAGTTTATCCATTTGCAAACTGCTTTCTGCCAGAAACGAATTTTCGCCGGTCCCATCATGACTATTACGTCCCCAAACAAACGCCGATGTCACATAACGACTTGGCCCTAAACCTTTACTATGCAAAATGGATGCCGTTGTTCGTGTGATATTTTCCTCCGGATGCGCATCTTCAGGGCTATGCAGAAATCCCTGCGAAAATTGCAACGCCAGCGACGGTGATGGATTCACCGATAATCGGTAGGAATAACTGTCAAATTTTGGCTTGTCGAAATTATACCGATTTTCATCGGGTTCACGTCCTTTGAAAGTAGAGGCTTCCAGTTTAGCCCATTTGTAGCGAAATCCGGCTGTGGCCACGCCGAACAAAATATGAGTAGCATCCTGCCAGTGATGGCTCAACGGCGCGTCGGGATTATTAAACGATGACAGACGATGCATAAAAGCGGGCGGGCCAAGCGCTGGTTCGCCGGGGTAACCAACGTATCCGTACAAGTCAATGTCTTTGCTAAGGGCATGGCTGTAACTGACCGATAATTCTGACACAAGATCGTGTGGATGTTGCTTATCAATCAGCGGCTGCCCTTTGTAACTTTCGCCCGTTTGGAATAATAACGGATACCCGCCATTGCCAACCGTTAGCGGATCGAGTGACAGCATAGCCCGTATCTGAAACAGTCCGCGTTGGCCAATTTTGCGCTGCGCCATTCCCATAAACCAGTTCGGTGCGCCCAGCTGCTGGCCGCGGCCTCGCCCATTGGGATTAGTACTGTTCTGGCTCGTATAGCGCAGATAAACAGCGTAGTGCAACATATAACTCCAGCCTTTTGGCGTTGGCTGACTCATGTAGGCATACATGGGCGTATTGTCGGGGTGCCACGACGTACCGGACCCGTTTCGATTCATAGGCAGGTTTCGCGACAACGAATGCGTCATTCCCGACATGGAGGTGTCCATTGTCAGACCATAATTCAACATCTTCATATCGCCCATTGACCCGTCCATAGTCATGCCGTCGTGCTTACTCATATCCATTCCCTGCATCGAATGATCCATGGGTTTGGTCGTGTCGGCTTTTGTCTTACTGGACGTTTTCTCCTTCACAGATGAATCCTGACCGGGCATTTTCATGCCTTCTTTATGCTGGTGCTGACCAAAAGCCAACCCATTCAGGCTAAGTAATGTAATTAGTAAGAACTTGTTCATCAGGTTTGTAAAAAGAAGCAGCGATGGTACATGTAATAAAGAAGTGCCATCGCTTCCTTTGCATTAGGCATTTGCCGACATTGATCGGCACTCATTAGCACATTTACGGCAGGCTTCGGCACAAGCTTTGCAGTGTGCATGATGGCCAGCGTGTTTTTCACATTCCTTAGCACAGGCATCGCACACTTCGGCGCATAATACCATGAAATCGCGCGCGAAGTCTGACCCACGAGCATCCAGTCGGCCACAAAGTGTACAGATATCGGCGCAATCGCGGCAGAACTTAATGCAGGCCGTCATATCGTGACCTTTACTGTCGCTGTCGTGCATGTCAAGGCAAGCCGTTACACAACGTTCGCACGCTTCGGCGCAGGCAAAACAGGTATCCGTGTGGGTGTGTTGCATCATTTCCATACCAGTTGTTAGTAGTTTAGAAGACCGCTATTGGTCTGACAAAATAACTACCTATTCCCCATAAGGTTTTTATATAATTCTGGCCGAGGTTTGCATAAGCTTATGCATCCTGAAACAGCTCGTTAAGGCTTTTTTCATGCTAAAAAATATTATATACAACATTGTGAATTATCATAAACTTCCGCGTTGCAATTTAAATATGTTAGCG
>JANXVQ010000898.1 GCA_025351545.1 Spirosoma sp. | reverse complement strand
TATTGAGCTAGTGGGCGTGAAAGCGCCATCTGGGTTAATTTTGTAAATTAGAGAGAGCGTACTTAAACTGAACTTTGACAAAGCTGATACTATAGTCCATTGATCATCAGAGTTATCAACTTTGTCAAAGTTTCTTGCATGAATACTTACTTACGCTCATTTCTCCTTTTTAATACCTTGCCAATTCCTCTAATTCGCGCCGGGCGATTTCGATACCTCGCAAATTCGCGCGGGCGGCATAAGAGGCTAAGGCTACTGTCATGGCCCCAATGTTGAGCGCAATGGGCAGATTGTCGAGTTGTAGTAAACAGGCTTTGGCTTTATCGGTCGCCTGCTTAATAAGAATGGAGACCTGCTCTGCATTGATAAAGGCCGGTTTACTCGTTCGCGTTTGAATATCCTGCGCCCGATTGAGCAAACTGTTTTGGTACGCATTCAGATCTAACTGCTGCTCATGCGTGAGTTCAGACCAGTGCAAAGCCTGAAACTCGTTCAGCGAACGAGCCATGTCGCAGTAGGCAGTCGCAATCCCATCAATTTGTTCCGGCGAAAAATCTTCCATAAGGAATTCTGTTCTGAATCAGTCCAGCTTAAAAAGCATACGACTTCTGGTTGGAAGATAAGTCACACAACGGTGATTTAAGTAGTTAACCACCCGACTTTTGAACGAACGGTAAATCTGCCAAAACTGCAAGGCTACACATCCAGTTAACGCAGCATGGAATTGACACTGCCAAATGCTGGATACGCCTGTATCAATCTGAGCCTTCAGCCCGATAAAATCACGACTAATCGGGGAATGATTAAAAAGACGTTTACCGAAAAGGGCATAGTCTATGCTTCAGAACTGGCATTGAAAAATGTGCAGGATTTACTGAAAATCGTAGACTGGAATCTCGAACACGGCTTTCGACTGTTTCGCATCTCATCCGACTTATTTCCCTGGGCATCTGAATACCGAATGGCTAACCTGCCCGACTATCCTGACATCCGGGCAACGCTCGAAGAAATTGGGAGTCGGCCTATTCGATTAACCCGCCATCCGGGACCGTTCAACCAGCTGGCCGGACAGGGAAGGGTGTTGGATAATACCCTTACTGATCTCGAACACCAGTCGGAGCTGTTTGATGTGATGGGGTTGAAACCCTCGCACTGGAACAAAATAAATATTCACGTAGGGGGCACGTATGGCGACAAAGCCGCAACAATGGCCCGGTTTGCTCAAAATTTCAATCTCCTTTCCGAAAATCTACGCGCCCGCCTGACCGTCGAAAATGATGACCGGCTGAGTCTCTATACCGTTGCTGATTTGATGTTTCTGCATGAAACCATTGGTATACCTATCGTTTTCGATTATTTCCACCATTCACTCAATCCCGGCCAATTGACTGAAGAGGAGGCCTTTATGATGGCGTATAATACCTGGGATGTCCGGCCCGTTTTTCACTTCTCCGATTCACGACAGATGCATGAAGATCCTAAAGCCCGGCGTGAAGCCCACGCCGACTGGCTCTATTCGCCCGTGAATACTTATGGCAAAGACGTAGATATTGTGTTCGAGAGTAAGATGAAAGAATTGGCGATACTGAGGCTTCGTGGCGAAGTGTAATAAGTCAGAAAAAACCCGCTGCATTCCTGAGAAGGCAGCGGGCGGGAATTGGGTGGCGACCAGGCTTGTCCGAAAAGACTGACCGCTCGTGAAGTTGAGAAAGTGTAATGAACAGCCAAAAGGCTAATAATGGTAGGTTACCGGAAGCTTAGTGTTGAATATCAACATGAGTTGTGAACTGCTTCTGATTTGGACCAACTACGAATGTATAAGCTCCATCGGGCATACCCGATAAATCGAACCGGCGAACCGAACCTTTGAAAGTGGCCGTTTGCACCAATACATTCTGGGCATCGTAGATCGACACATTGGCATTCTCTACGTTCCTGGCTGGCAGAACCACTTCAATCTTATTCTTTTCGTAAGCTGTCAGCGTTGGCTGCGTTAGTTGTTGCAAATTGCGCTCGTCTACATTCAGCGCATTTGCTTTGATCGTCAGCCCCTGCGACATCCACCAGGCGTTGTTACCGGCAGTCAGATAATACTGACCATCGGGCAAGCTGTTTAGGTTGAACGAGGTTGACCGTTTGGCGTTTTTTGAAATAATGCCCCGATAGAGAACGTTGCCGTCGGCATCAATAATTGCCACGTCAACCGATGCTCCCGGTAATGTATAGATGCGTACTTTCTTTTGTTCGGACTTCTCAACTTTCACACCACTCATTCCTGATCCTGTGTCGGCTTTGGCATCTCCCATGCCTGCCAGACTCCATGCTGATAATAGAACAGCGATTGATAAACGGAATTTTTTCATTGGTTTGAAATTTTTGTTTTACCGGGACAAAGGTGTGGTAAGAATATGCTTCAGTGCAATAGCTGCTATGCTGGAAACCAGTGTTTTACGAAATATTCATTTTTTAATTATATTACTTCTGAGCAAATTAGGGCCTTTATTGGAAAAGTGCAACAAGTCCCTATAAATGACGTATAAGTTGTATTTTTCTAATAATCCTAAATTTTAGGACTGTATACGGTTGAGCGTATAATTTTCATATCTATAATCCAATTTAACAAAATTGGCCTAAGGCGTGACCTTCCTTGTTGGTGTCTCGTCAAATGATTTCTAGTAGATTAACAGTTGATTAATTTATTGAATAACCACCAGTCCGTCTGTACTTTTCGACCACAAACACGGGCCCTCCTGTTAATTGTCCTTAACAAAATCGGGCTAAAGCCGCTTACAATTAAACACATATAAGAAACTCATGGATCAGGTATTGAAAGGGCAAATTGCCATAATCACCGGGGCAAGCAGTGGTATCGGTGCCGGAGTAGCGAAATCGCTGGCGACTGCGGGCGCAACTGTAGTTGTAAACTATCCTGTTGAGGCAACAAAGCCAGCGGCCGATGCCGTATTAAAAGAAATTACCGACGCGGGCGGAACGGGCACCGTAGCCCAGTGCGATGTTAGCAAGGAAGATCAGGTCATAAAGCTCTTTGCCGATGTTGTGGCTCAATATGGCACGGTCGATATTCTGGTGAATAACGCGGGCTTGCAACGCGATGCAAAGTTCGACGAAATGACACTCGAACAGTGGAACACTGTTATCGGCGTTAACCTGACGGGCCAGTTTCTTTGTGCCCGCGAAGCCATTCGGGAATTTCTGCGCCGGGGACCGCGCCCCGAGGTGTCAGTGGCCACCGGGAAAATTATTTGTATGAGTTCGGTTCATGAACTTATTCCGTGGGGTGGACATGCCAACTACGCTACATCGAAAGGGGGCATTAAAATGCTGATGCAGTCACTGGCGCAGGAATACGGAGATCGTAAAATTCGGGTTAACAGCATTTGTCCGGGAGCCATTCAGACGCCTATCAACCGGGCCGCCTGGGAAACGCCCCAAGCCCTAAACAGTCTGATGACCTTGATTCCGTATAATCGCATCGGCCAGCCTGCCGACATTGGCAATCTGGCGGTTTTTCTGTCTTCTGATCAGTCTGACTATATTACGGGTGCCAGTATATTTATTGATGGCGGTATGACCGTTTTTGAAGGTTTTTCGACAAACGGATAATAATTAATGCATAATTAATAATGGATAATGAGTATGCAAATGGACAATAAATAATCAGCCTATTTCCATTGCTAATTACCCATTTGCGTACTTATTGTCCATTAAAACCCTATGACCACCGAACAAAACCGTTTAGAAGACCCTGCCTGGCGGCAATGGGGACCTTACGTCTCCGACCGACAGTGGGGCACCGTGCGTGAAGATTATAGTTCAAACGGTGATGCCTGGAATTACACGACCCACGACATGGCCCGAAGCTATACGTATCGCTGGGGCGAAGAGGGTATAGCGGGTTTCTCCGACGACAGGCAACAACTTTGCCTTGCCCTCTCACTCTGGAATGGGCAGGATGCGATTTTAAAAGAGCGGTATTTCGGCTTGACCAACGCCGAGGGTAATCACGGTGAAGATGTTAAAGAACTCTATTACTATATAGATAACACCCCGACGCACTCGTACCAGCGAATGCTCTATAAGTATCCCCAAACCGCTTATCCGTACGAGAGACTTCTGGACGAAAATCGCCGTCGTACTCGCCGGGACCCCGAGTTTGAATTACTCGATACGGGGCTGTTCGATGATGATCGCTATTTCGATGTCTTTGTTGAGTATGCCAAAGCGGGTCCTCAGGATATATTAATGACCGTAACGGTACATAATCGCGGTTCTGAAGCGGCCGTTCTGCATGCGTTGCCAACACTCTGGTTTCGTAACACGTGGGTATTTGGCGACGACTCCGATGGGGTGCCAAACTACCGCCCTTCGCTGGTATTGCAACCTGACAAAACGGTATCTGTTGAGGATTCGGCCCTGGGCCGATACATTTTACATGCCGAAGGTCAGCCCGAATGGATCTTCTGCGAAAATGAAACTAATATTGCCCGGCTCTACAATACGCACAATGGGTCTCGCTACCCTAAAGATGGTATCAACGACTATGTGTTGCGGGGTGCCGATACGGTCAATCCCGCTCATAAGGGTACCAAAGTTGCGGCACATTACACGCTGAACATTGCGGCTGGTGGGTCGGCAACTATTCGTCTCCGGCTCGAAGCCACGGGCGAGGTCGGGACGGGACTGACTCAACCCTTCACTGATTTTGATCCGATTTTTGCTCAGCGAAAAACGGAAGCTGATGAATTCTACGCCGACATTCAGCCAGCCGAAGCCACCACCGACGAGAAACTCGTGCAACGGCAGGCATTTGCCGGCATGCTCTGGAGTAAACAGTACTATTACTACGATGTGTCGAGGTGGCTTGCGGGGGATCAGAACGGGCCACCACCGCCCCCCGAACGGACATTGGGGCGCAATCATACCTGGCTGCAACTTATCAATGCGGGCGTTATTTCGATGCCCGACAAATGGGAATACCCCTGGTA
>JANXVQ010000838.1 GCA_025351545.1 Spirosoma sp. | reverse complement strand
CGTTTATTTAAAAAAACAAACTATCCTCAGGCCGGGTTATTCCGATGCAATAGACCACCAAAAGGTTGGTAACGCAGTATTTTCGCCATTGCGGTTATATCAGCCTTAGCGAAATTTGTGTATCTATTGCCTTTAAATAGTACAGACTGCAGCGATTAACCCAGAACCTTTTCGGTATGGCAGGATCAACTATTTTAGAGGAGAGTATGCTCAATGACACCTGAAGATCCCACATCTGAGGGCACCTTGACGGGTGAATTGGCGAGTTTGTCAAAAATTTTACGACATTTCGGACGTAATTCATAACGCTGCTTTTGTGTGTTTGGGTAATGGATAATTACAAGCCCACAAAAGCCTAACTCACTACGTAACAATGGAAGGAACAGGAACCACACTTGAACACCGGATGCTTACTGATACGCTGGGCGCTTTCGGTGAAGGAAACTTAACCACACTTTCAGCCGAGCAAGGTATTTTATTACTCGAAGGCTGGTTAAATGCACTACCGGGCGACGTGGGTGCCGAACGAATTATGGCAGAAATAGCCGCCCTGCGAGACCACCTGAAAACGGGTCATTTCGATCTGGAAAAAATCCGGCATCTGTTGCTTAGCATGGCGAGTCATACGTCGATTCTCTCGCACGAACCGGTTGTCGATAGTAATACAGCCCAACAACTCACGCAGTTAGCCCACGCGCTGCGTAACTTAAGTAATCATTTCTGATATGTTTTCTCACGAAAAATCTACCGACCTGCTCGACTCGACAATGGATGTACTGGAGGACGAACCGGCCAATGCAACCCCGCAAAGCGGCCTGGGGGTTATTGATCAGTGGCTTGCTCAACTGAATAAAGCCGAGAATGCTGCGGAAATTTCCGCTACGCTCGAACAGGTAAAAACGCAGTTGGAAAGTGACCGGATTAATACGGGTGAATTAGCCCGGCTGTTGGATACGCTGTCTACTCAAACGTCTGAGTTTAGCGTATTTATGGGATCGGAGGGCGATATCGCTCCCCGGCTCGAAGGACTGGCGTCAGCATTAAAATCGTTGGCCGGACAGCTAAGCAATCAAGAGTAATCAAAAATGAGAAGCAAATTGATTCACGTCCGTAAAAATTCATAAGGTCCATTCTTATCCAATCATACAAACAGATAGCGTCACCCTAGCTTACTATGATCCGGAATCAGGAGCACTGCTTACCTTTGCCTCATGACACTATTGGTAATTGAGGATGATGACCGGGTTGCTAACTTGATCTGTCGGGGCTTCGAGGAAGAAGGCTGGCGGGTAGACCTGGCTTTCGACGGACAGATGGGCCGGCGGCTGGCTTTAACCCCTGATCACGATGCGATCATCATGGATCTGATTCTGCCTAAAGTGAATGGACTGGATTTGTGCCGCGAAATTCGGTATGCCAGACCGGATGTACCTATTCTTATGCTTACTGCCTTAGGAACGACCGACGACAAGGTAGAAGGATTCGACGCCGGGGCTGATGATTATCTGGTTAAGCCTTTCGAGTTCCGCGAACTCTCCGTGCGGCTGCGTACTTTACTCAAACGGCAGGCCCGACAGCCGGCAAGCTCACCGGCAAGCCTGCGACTGGCCGACCTGGAACTTAATATTGTAACCCATACGGTTACACGAACCGGGCGGGAAATTTCCCTGACGCCCAAGGAGTTCAAACTGCTCGAGTACATGCTCCTGCATCAGGAGCGCTTGCTGACTCGCGCCGAAATTGCCGAGAAGGTCTGGGATACCCATTTTGATACCGGCACTAATTTTATCGACGTATATATCAACTACCTGCGCAAAAAGATCGACCGGGATTATGAACCTAAGCTTATTCATACCAAACCAGGCATTGGGTTTATCCTGAAAATAGGCTGAGCCAATGAAAATCCGTACCCGACTGACGCTGCTTTTTACAGCCATTTTTACCATGCTGTTAGTAGCTTTCACCCTGGTGGTCTACATCGCCTATGGGCAAAATCGTCGGCAGGAGTATTATGACCGGCTACGGGAACAGGCCGTGACCAAAGCGGATCTGTTGCTGGATGCCAGGGTTGCTCCATCGGTGCTACAGGTTATTTATTGCCATACAGCCTCGTCGCCTTTTCAGGAGGAAGTCGCTATTTACGACACCGCCTTCCATCTGCTTTATCACGATGCGGTCGAGGTGGACAAGGTCAAGGAAACCCGATCCATGATCAAAACCATCTTCCAGCAGCGCGAACTGCGGTTTGAGCAAACCAATGTACAGGTCATCGGCTTTTTACACCACCGGCGGGGAGTTCCTTATGTCATTACAGCCGCCGGTCGTGACGAACTGGGGCTTGAAAAACTCCAGTCGCTGGGGTTAATTTTAGGACTTTCCTTGCTGGGAGCCGTGGGCCTGCTGTTTCTGGTTGGCCAATTTCTGGCTCGAAAGACCTTGGAACCCGTTGCGCAAATGGTGGCGCAGGTCGGTGATATTACGGCCAGTAACCTGGACCGACGGGTCCACGGCGGAGCCGGTCGTGACGAACTGGCCGAACTGGCCCGAACGTTTAACCAGATGCTCGACCGGCTGGAACATTCTTTCGATGCCCAGCGGCAGTTTGTTTCCAATATCGCCCACGAATTACGGACGCCCCTGTCGGCTATCGTGGCCGAACTGGATCTGGCCGCTACCCGCGAACGAACCATTCCTGACTATCGGGCGGTAATTGAACGCACCTCCGCCGATGCCCGCAAACTGGTTCGATTATCCAATGGCCTGTTCGATCTGGCCAAAGCGAATTATGACCCTTCGGAGATTACTTTCCGTCAACTGAGGCTCGATGAGATCCTGCTTGATGCCCGGCAGGATCTGCTTCGAGCCAATCCGGGCTACACCGTCGAACTGCTGGTTGAGCAGGAGGGTGACGATGCAGACGTCGTGTCGATGCAGGGAAACGAATACTTACTGCGCGTTGCATTTAAAAATTTACTGGAAAACGGGTGCAAGTTCTCCACTGACCACCGCTGTACTGTGGCCCTCTCGCACTACCGACAGACGGCTATCCTACGCTTTGAGGATTGGGGGATTGGTATTGAACCCGACGAACTACCGGATTTGTTCAAGCCATTTTACCGAGGCCGAAATGCTCATCATATCGATGGAAATGGGATTGGATTGTCGCTCACCCATCGTATCATTCAATTGCACGGGGGCACGATCAAGCTAACCTCCATGCTACATGAAGGGACAATGGCAACGGTTAAACTACCCCATGTATAGGCAGTTCTCTAACAAGATTCTAATAAAATTCTAATAAAATTCTAATAATCACCTCATGATGAGTCGTTTATCTTTGTGTTCATTCCTATGCATAAGGTATAAATCGGGAACATTCTTCGAACTCAACTACCGTTAAAGACACATCCCTATCTGCCGCAGCAAAGTCTGACCAGCCAAGGTAACAACTCTTGCAGCAGTCATGCCCAGTCCGGTTGCTTAAGGTATTTAGGTTCGAGTAATTTCATAAAAAACGTAGTGAGAATGCCATTTCTGCCTGTAAACGACTCATTACGTATGAGTAAGTCAACTCATACCCTTAGCGCCTGCATACTGCTTAGCCTGTTGCTTGCCTGCCATAGCAAACCCACCCAGCAGCCTGAAGAGCCAAACATGCAGGCCAGGGGCGATACAGTGGTTGTATCAGCTGCCTCCACAGTCCGACTGAAGCTCAAAACCTATACCATCCGGGAGGAGCAGCATCGGCAACAACTAACGTCAGCCGCTACGGTGCAGGCGATACCTAATCAGTACGCCGATATTGCCCCTCCTTTTGATGGGCGCATTCTCCGCTCATTTGTCCAGTTAGGCCAGTCAGTTGCCGCCGGTTCCCCCTTATTTGAACTCAGTTCACCGGATTTTACCAACGCCCAGAAGGCTTACTTTCAGGCCCGGCAACAGCATCAGTTAGCAGACTTGAGTTTCAAACGCCAGCAGGACCTGATGACCAATGGCGTGGGCACCCAGCGGGAGCTGGAAGAATCCCGGACCAATGCCGCCATTCAGCAGAAAGAATACGAAAATACGCTGGCCAGCCTGCGCCTGTTTCGGGCCGATGCCGCTAAACTCATATTGGGACAGCCGCTTGTGGTTCGTTCGCCCATTGCCGGGCAGGTGATCCGAAACAGCATTGTGGTTGGGCAATACCTCACCGATAACGCTACCCCCGTAGCCACCGTAGCAGAACTATCCAAGGTTTGGGTCGCGGGTCAGGTGAAGGAAAAAGATATTCGATTTGTCCATCAGAACGACGAGGTAAGCGTTCAGGTGACAGCCTATCCAGGCGAAACTATTACCGGACGGGTCTTTCATCTAAGCGAGACTGTAGACGAAGAAACAAAAGCGATTCAGGCGCTGGTCATTTGTTCTAACCAGAACCGAAAACTGAAACCGGGTATGTACGCCACGATTCGGTTCATCGAATCGGCTCAGCCTGCCATTCTGATTCCAGCGAATGCCCTGCTACAGAAAGAAGAGAAAAGTTACGTATTTCTCCAAACGGCTCCCGACCGTTATGTGCGCCGGTCACTGGAAACGGGCGATACCGACAAAGGCCGGATATTAGTCAAATCAGGGCTAAAAGCCGGGGATGTTATCGTGTCAACCGGAGCCTTTTATTTACTCCAGGCCGAACAATAAGCCATTTACCATGAATCAATTAATTCGTACCGCTATCCAGAAGCGTTGGCTAATGGTAGCCTTGTTTGTACTAATTGGGGTATTTGGCTATTATTCCTGGACGCAGCTCAGTATCGAAGCCTATCCGGATATTGCCGACGTAACCTCACAGGTAATCACGCAGGTGCCGGGGCTGGCGGCCGAAGAAGTCGAGCAGCAGATTACCATTCCACTCGAACGCGCCCTCAATGGTATTCCGGGGCTGCACGTCATGCGCTCGAAGAGTACCTTTGGCTTATCCATGATTACACTCGTCTTTGAGGACGGCACCGAGGATTACTGGGCTCGCCAACGCATGACCGAGCGTATTAATGGGGTGAGCCTGCCGTATGGGGCGACGCCCAAACTGGACCCGCTGACATCCCCCATCGGCGAAATCTACCGCTACATTATTGTCAGTGATCGGTATAGCCTGCGCGAATTAAAAGATATGCAGGACTGGACAATCATCCCCCGGCTCAAACAGGTTTTTGGTGTGGTGGACGTAACCAATTTTGGCGGGATCACTACCCAGTATCAGGTCGAGATTGACCCGCGTAAGTTAATCCAGTACAATCTAGCCCTTAGTGACGTAACAGACCATATCAGCAAAAATAACGCCAATGTTGGGGGCAGTATCCTCAACCGGGGCGATGAGGGCTACGTCGTACGGGGCATTGGGCTACTTAAATCATTGGACGACATTGGCAATATCGTCGTGGCAACCAATAAAGGTGTCCCGGTATTTGTCAAGGATCTGGGAATAGTCAAGTACGGTCAGTTGGAGCGCAAAGGTATTTTAGGCTTTACTGATCACCAGCGCAGCTACCCCGAAAGTATCGAAGGAATTGTGCTGTTGCTGAAGCGGGAAAATCCCTCTAAGGTACTTGATGGAGTGCATCAGGCCGTTGACGAGCTAAATCACGGATTGCTGCCCGATGGGGCGAAGATTGTGCCTTTTAGCGACCGTACCGCCCTGGTAAAAACGACCCTGACCACTGTTTCACACACCTTGCTGGAAGGGATCGGGCTGGTCATTGTCGTATTAATTGTGTTCCTGGGCAATTGGCGGGGAGCAATGCTGGTGGCCATTACGATTCCGCTAGCTCTGTTGTCAGCGTTTGTTCTGATGCACCTCACCAATATTCCGGCGAATCTGCTCTCGCTGGGTGCTATTGACTTCGGCATCATCGTGGACGGGGCCATCGTGATGATGGAAACCATCCTGAAACAGCGGGAAGAAAATCCTGATGAGGTGCTGGAGGAAAAAAGCATTGCGGAGCAGGCTATGCAGGTGGCCCGCCCGATCTTTTTCGCCACCCTGATTATCATAACAGCCTACATGCCGCTTTTTGCCTTTGAGCGGGTCGAACGGAAGCTGTTTACACCAATGGCGTTCACGGTGGGCTACGCATTGTTTGGGGCGCTGCTGGTGGCGCTGCTGCTGATTCCCGGACTGGCTTATGCGACCTACCGGAAACCCCGCAAGTTGTTTCACAACAAATGGCTGGAGCGACTGAATGAAGGCTATCACCGCCAGATCATCCGGATTCTGAAGCGTCCCCGAGTAGTCTTTGCCCCCCTGGGTATCGTCTTGGTCAGTGCAGTGATACTGACGGGTATGGTTGGAAAAGACTTTCTGCCGCCCCTGGACGAAGGCTCGATCTGGCTTCAGGTAACCTTGCCACCTGGCCTGACCCTCCAACGGTCACGGGATATGGCCAACCAACTCCGGGCCGTAACGCTCCGCCACCCGGAAGTGACGTATATGATGACGCAGGCCGGGCGTAACGACGACGGAACCGACCCCTGGACACCGTCGCATTTCGAGTGCTCGATTGGACTGAAACCCTATGATGAGTGGCCCGCCGGAATGACTAAATACAACCTGATCGACCAGTTATCTGCCGAC
>JANXVQ010000826.1 GCA_025351545.1 Spirosoma sp. | reverse complement strand
CCGGGCTTTTTTGCCGCATTATCGAGCCAATGGCGGGGCATGTTTATTAATATCAACTCGTTTATGGGTGCTACAACCGCCGTGCCCATCGGATCGCTTTGTTAAGTTCTATTTATCTATTATTCGAGCGTATGTCAAATGGCTGATAAGTACCTGGAATACGCTCGAATTGCACATGTACACACGGGCAAACAGGAATGACCGATAGGTCATCCTGCCTTTATTGCGGTTTTACTGTCACATAGAGGGTGTCGGTATTGAGTCCGGTAAAAAGCCCCAGTCCATTTGTGAGGGCAGTAGGTGGCGTGCTGATATTCTGCGTCGACGTACTATTTTGCTTGTACAGAGCAGCATAGTCGGGGTTAAGATGAAATAATACGACCCGGTGTCGACCGAAATACTGAAAACTCTGGGGCTGAATATTGGTGAAATCACTCTGTACGGGCTGGCTCCGAAACCGCCGGGCTATGTTTGTGACGGTGCCGGATGGATTGTTCAGACGAGTAATGATCTCCGTAGGATTAGCTTCGACATTATCGACTACAATATAGTAATAGTCACCCGTTGGATTTGCCCAGGTCAGATGCACCGGTGTGTTTGACTGATTCGCCGACGCCCCAAAATTACCCATACCACTACCAATCGTTATTGCCGTTCGATAGACTTCTGTCTGGTCGGCGGAAAAGCTGATGGGCCGGCTTGGAATGACCGTACTACCCGACACGTGGCGACCTGAATAATCAAAATCCAGTTGGTAGGTCTGGCCTGTTTTTGGGATTAAATCTGCGCCCGATTTGTATAATCCATTGCCCAGCGCCCGAAGCGTATAGCGTTTTGCGGCATTACTGATAGACAAGGTGAGCCCATCAATAGGCTGGCCTTGTCCCGTGGTATCGTCGACAAACGGAATTTGCTTGGTTACCTGCACCGAAATAAGCTGGCCGGGTACTAAATAGGCCTGCACCACTGGCTGGGCATCGGGCGAAAGGGAGTCGTCGGTTGCTGGCGTACAGGCACTAACGCTGAATAGAAGAAAACCGAAACTAAGGAAATAATATAATCGCATAGTGAAAATCGAAAATGATGAACAGAAGCTTACCGGAGCCGGAACGATAGCGTCAGGTTGGGCGTGATACCGAGATAGGTGATGTCTGAAACAACCAACTGGCTGGTTTGCCCGTCGCTGACCGAGGTAAATTTCTTGTACCAGATGTTCTGTCGGTTATATAAATTAAAGACTGAAACGCCAATGCTGCCGTATTTGAAATTGTAGGTCGCCGAGGCATCCATACGATTATAGGCGGGAAAGCGATTTGCATTTTTAGCCGATGGATTGGTAAACGTTTTGCTTGTACCATCAAGCAAACCCACCGAATACTCGCCCACAATGGAGGTATAGGGCCGACCAGAGGCAAATATCCAGGTCAGCGCAAAGTCAAACCGTTTCCAGTGGTAGTTGTTTATGGATTTGAACTCGTGCCGTACATCCTGATTTGCGTAGTAGGGTTTGTCGGAGTAAGCGGCAATGTTATTCAGAGCCACCGCATAGGTATAGCCAATCCACCCAGTGTAATCGCCTGCCTTTTTCTGCACCAGAAAATCAACGCCCCGTACTGTACCCGTGCCCGTATAAAATGTTTCGCTGGGCAGTAAGCCACGACCAATTTGAGAGGCAAATCGCAGTGTATATTCGGTTACGCCCGTCAGATTTTTAGCGTAAGCCTCTACATCAAACAGAAAGCCCGCCGTTTCATAACTCGCTCCGGCTATAAAATGCACGGCCGAACCGACAGGTAGATAGTCCTTATTGGCGAGTAGCCAGAACGTGCGGTTTCCCTGGGAAATGTCTTCACGGGTGACCTGCTTGGCAAATTGGTAGTATTGTCCGATAGCTCCTTTCAGCTTAAATCGGTCAGTGACCTGGTAACTGGCCGACAGGCGAGGTTCACTATAGACTTTACCGGTTACATTGTAATAGGTTAATCGAATGCCCGGTTTTATAATCAGGTGATTATCCAGCAACCGAATCTGATCTTGTAAGTAAGCCGCTGCAAACGTGCCCCGATCGTGTTTCTGAAGCAGCGTTACCGTATCATTAGAGCTATAGGTATAGTCAATTATATTCTGCGTGAACTGAACCCCGGCCCCAAATAAATGTTGATCAGATGCTTTGAATTCAAGGTCACTTTTGGCAGTAACATCGGTTAGATTGTTTGTTTCAAACGTGCCAAACTTTACGTTTTGATTATCGGCCGTATTGTTGCGCCGAATAGACGTCGTGTTCGACAGGTCACGCTCGCTGAAGTAGTTGGAGTAGCTAACTAACGTATTGATATACAGCCGGTCGTTCCATCGGCGTGACCATTTTAAGCTGCTACCCGTGTTACCCCAGTCGGATAGGTCAGTATTACTCAAACTGTTGGTCGTTGTACCGGCTGTTGCGTTATTCATATTGCCACGCCCGAATGCCGGTAAGTCTATCGACTGTGAATTATCCAAGTGATCCTGGCCGTTATAAACGCTCAGCGTGACCTGGTCCCGTTCGGTGGGGCGGAATGTAACCCGCCCATTGAGATCATAAAAATAGGAAGCTACCTGCTGCGACGTCTGTACCTGATTGCCATTACGCCGGGGTCTGGTCGGGGTTTGCTGCGCGCTTGCTGTCGTCTGAAACTGATCAAACAATTTCTGATACAGTGGCCCTTTAAACGATCGTCTTCCGGCCAGCAAAAACGTTACTTTGTTCCCAATCGGACCTTCAACGTAGATATTGGTACTCAAAAAGCTGGCATCACCTCCCACATTAAACTGGTTACGATTCCCTTCTTTGCCGGCCAATTCAACGACACCTGACAGCCGCCCGCCGTATTTCGCATCGAAACCACCTTTATAAAGTTGTACACTTTTCAGGGCGTTATAGTTGAAGGCACTGAAGAACCCATAGAGGTGATCGACATTATAAACCGTAAACCCATCGAAGAGCACTAACGTCTGGTC
>JANXVQ010000818.1 GCA_025351545.1 Spirosoma sp. | reverse complement strand
ACGGGGAAAGCCGGAACTGGCAAAACAACGTTCCTCCACCAGATTAAACAACTGAGTGCCAAGCGACTCGCGGTAGTGGCACCAACCGGCGTAGCGGCTATCAATGCCGGGGGCGTCACAATTCACTCGTTATTTCAGCTTCCGTTCGGGCCATTGGTGCCGGGCACCACTCAACGCGAAGGCAAGAAATTCAACAAGGAAAAAATCAATTTATTAAGAACCCTCGACCTGCTGGTTATCGACGAAATCAGTATGGTTCGGAGTGATGTACTGGATGGTATTGATGAAGTCCTTCGGCGCTATCGTACCAACTCAACACCCTTTGGTGGCGTGCAACTGCTTTTGATTGGCGACATGCAACAATTGCCGCCCGTTATTAAAGATGATGACTGGACGTTGCTGAAGCCCCACTACGACACCGGTTATTTTTTCGGAAGCAAGGCGCTGCGCCAGACATCCTATGTCTCTATCGAACTGATGCACATTTACCGGCAGTCTGACAAACGGTTCATTGATCTGCTCAACAGTATCCGCGAGAAGACTGTAACCCGTGCGCAGTTAGATGACCTGAATCAACGCTATATTCCGGATTTCGCACCCAGCGATGATGAAGGCTACATTACGATTTCGACTCACAATACAGCAGCCCAACAGATTAATAGTCAGAAGCTGCTGGCATTAAAAGCTAAACTGCGCACATTTACCGCTGCCATCGAAGGTGAATTTCCAGCTCACACCTACCCCACCGAAGCTAGTCTTGAACTAAAAGTTGGCGCTCAGGTGATGTTTATCAAAAATGACATCTCCCGTGAAAAACTATACTACAACGGAAAAATCGGGCGTATAACGGCCATCGACGACGATGTTATTTACGTAAAGAGTCAGCAGGATGGAGACGTAATTGAGGTGTATCCGGTCGATTGGACCAATATTCGCTATACGCTGGACCCAACTACGAAAGAAATTAAAAGTGAACCCATTGGCACATTTCGGCAGATTCCGCTAAAACTTGCCTGGGCCATTACCGTCCATAAAAGCCAGGGACTGACGTTCGAGAAAGCCATCCTCGACGTGTCATCGGCTTTTGCGCATGGGCAGGTATATGTGGCTCTTAGCCGCTGCAAAACCCTTGATGGACTGGTGTTACGATCACCAATTCCAGCACACAGCATCAAAACAGAACTTGAGCTTGAGGATTTCCATGAGCAGGTTCAGCAGCAAACGCCGAACGAACAGCACTTACACCAGGCGAAACTAACGAATCAGCAAAATCTGCTGCGCGAACTATTTTCGTTTGAACGGACCAATACACTGCTCTACCGATGCCGCCGGGTCGTAAACGAACACGCCAGTAGTTTAGATCCTGATTGTTCGCCTATCCTGACGCTACTCACCGATCTCCTGCGCAATAAGGCTAGTGACGTTTCCGCCCGATTCGTTCAACAATTACCAAGTTATTTCGCCAACGACAATTTGCCCGAAGACAATCAATCTTTACAAGATCGAATCCGAAAGGCAGGAACTTACTTTCAGACCTTACTCAGCACCGAATTACTGCCGCTCCTGCACCGCTTCCCAACCGACTGCGATAACAAGAAAGTGCGCGACCTGATGCTGGAAGCATTGGATGAGTTAGAAAAAGAGTTCTTTAGTAAGTTACGCAGTTTTGAAAGTTGCCGGGAGGGTTTCAACGCATTGGCTTATCTGCAAGCCCGCAATCGTGCCGAACTGGATTTTCTGCCAGAACGCAAAAAGAACGAACGGCCAGCCCCCGAAACAACCGGCTCGGATGGTTCTTCGCGAGGAGGACTTTACGGCGCGTTGATGAAGTGGCGCAATGATATGGCGGGAGAACATAACACCTCCGGCTTTATGGTTTTACCCCAAAAAACCATTCTTGAACTGGTGCGTATCCGCCCGACGACGGAGGCCGAATTACTCGCCATCAAGGGCTTTGGCAAAACTAAAGTAAGGCAAATTGGGGCCGACATTCTGCGTCTCGTTCAGGAGAATCCGTCAGGGCGGGCAGCCAGTTCTGCCACGCCAAAAGTAAAAGTTGCCAAGCCACCAAAGGAGCCCAAAGAGTTGTCGCCCGCTATCACGCTGGCCTTTTTCCAATCCGGAAAAACCATTGCCGAAATAGCCACCGAGCGTAGTTTAGCCGTTTCGACCATCGAAAGTCACTTGATACCTTATGTTGGCACAGGCGAATTGGCCGTTGAAGCGCTGTTGCCTCAAAAGAAAATTTCCAGCATACGGGCGTATCTGGAAACCTATCCATCGGAGACCTTAAGTGAAGTTCGCCAGGGTTTAGGCAGTGATGTTTCGTTTAGCGATATACGGTTTGTCCAGTACGCAATACGGGCAGAATCCGGCGCGGCTGGGGAATGACAACCCAGCAGAAATTTTGGTATCTTTGAGTATGAGCAACTATCACGAATTCATTAGTTTGAATCCGAACATCCGGTTCGGCAAACCGTGTATCAACAACACACGTATTGCCGTCCAGGACATTCTGGGTTGGTTGGCTTCGGGCATGACAAACGCGAGATTATAGAAGACTTCCCAGAACTAACGATAGAACATATTTGGGCTGCTTTAGCTTTTGCCGCCGATAGCGAACGTCGCACCCGCTTGATTGCCGCCTGATGAAACTACTGCTTGATGCTAATTTATCGTATCAGTTAACAAAAAAACCAGCGACTGAATTTCCCGATTGTTTACAGCTGAACGAACAGGATTACCTATTTATCAGTTAAGCATCGTAGTGCCAACTCTTTCATAAATGGTCTAGCCTTAGTAGAATCAGATAGTCATAAATTTGGCTTCATAAACCTACGAGGGGAGGAGGTAATTCCATTAATTTATAATCAAGCCCATGATTTCATTGATGATTTAGCCGCCGTAAAACTTGAGCATAAATGGCAATACATTGATAAAGAAGGGAGAATTATTTTTTCTACCAAGTATGATTTCGCACATTCTTTTTCAAAAGGTTTAGCAGCCGTAGAATATGGGAATGACTGGGAGAATGACAGATGTGGTTTTATAAATAAATTAGGGAAAGAAGTAATTCCTTTACAATACAAAAGCTCATATTCTGGTAAGCCAGACGCATCTTTCGCGTTTTCAAAAGGCTTGGCCTAGGCAAGTGAAGGATATTTAGATAAACAAGGAACTGAATATTGGGAGGATTAACTACTACAAATACAACTCACCGCCCACTTCGCCCCAACCTACCAAATTCATGATCATCCAACCCATTCTCACTCAAAACCTTCCCCGCATAACGCAAATTCTGAAACAGAATCGGGTCAAGAGGGCGTATGCATTCGGGTCGGTCTGTACGGAACGGTTCGGCCCCGATAGTGATATCGATTTACTGATTGCGTTTGACGACGGCTTAGATGCGGTTACGTATGCTGAAAACTACTTCGCCATCGCCGAGGCTATTGAGGAACTCCTTCAACGTCCCGTTGACTTAGTTACCGAGCCATCACTACAGAATCCGTATTTTATCAAAGTAATGAACCAGACAAAAACGCCAATTTATGAAGGATGAAGTCCGAAAGTATCTACTCGACATTTCGGAAGCGATCATCCACATCGATCAGCATTTGGGCGGGACACGTAACTTTCATCTGTTCGAGCAGAATCTAACTATCCAGCGGGCCGTTGAACGGGAGTTAGAAATTATTGGCGAAGCCATGAGCCGATTACTCAAACTGCCCGATCCGGTTATGATCTCACAGGCTCACCAGATTGTAAACCTGCGAAACCGGATTATTCATGCCTGTGATGCAGTTGATAAAACAACGCTTTGGGGCGTTATAATGAAGAATATACCCATTCTGGCCAATGAGGTTCAGGCATTACTCAACTCACCAGATTAATGCAAACCACCGCCCACTTTACCCAAATTCACGAAACCATTATCGCCGAGTTGCAGGAAGCCCGTCAGAGTGTGCACGTAGCGGTGGCTTGGTTTACAGCTCCATTTCAATCTTTCATCCGATGAGCAACGCGACCTGAAACGCAAGTTTCGGAAAGCCGCTCAACTCTGCCATCCCGATGTAGTGGCCGAATCGCTCAAAAGTCAGGCCGAGAGCTTGTTTGCTGAACTCAAAACCGCCAATGACTGCAACGACCTGAAACGTGTTACAGAAATTCTGGAAACGCTCGAACGGGGCGGCATCTTCGTATCCCGTTCTGAAACCGTTACGGAAAAAGCGTCATTGAAACACGAGCGAACTCGCCTGCAATCCCTCGTTACCCAGTTGCAAACAGATGTACAAGCGTTACGAGATTCGGAGACGTATCAGGCTATATGCCAATTAGCAGACTGGGAAGTTTATTTTGCCGAAAAACGGCAGCAACTGGCTGAAGAGGTGGAAGTATTGGCGATCTTTATGGCG
>JANXVQ010000816.1 GCA_025351545.1 Spirosoma sp. | reverse complement strand
GGGCATCGATATTAAGGAGAAAAAGATGACGCTGCCGCTCATTTACGCCCTCAACAAAGCTGGGTTTCTGGAAAAACGTCGGATCATCAATATCATCAAAAACGAAAGCGAGAAGCCCAAAAAAGTGAATGAGGTAATTGCATTCGTTAAAAATTCTGGCGGTATTGAGTATGCAACCGAAGCCATGAATTACTACGTAGGCGAAGCGAAAGCTTTATTGAATGCTTTTCCCGACTCGCCTTATCGGCAGTCATTGTATCAGCCCGTGCAATACACTATTGACCGAAGCAAGTAGTCTAGCCCCCTGGCCCCCGTAGGGGGAAGTGCTGCCGCATATTGCTATCGCGTTCTTGATTCTTGCGGCAGCACTTCCCCCTACGGGAGCCAGGGGGCTGTTTAGGGGGCTGTTTTTTCCTTAAACAAGCGGTGAAAATCCGGGCTTTCTGTTTTCATCCATTTATCCCAGAAGGTGAAATATAGACCGTAGTTGAATCGGAACTGGCTATGATGTAAGCTGTGGTGTGTAGCACCAATGAGCCAACGCCCCAACCAGTGCCGATCGAACTCGTGGGGGTAAATTTCAGTGTTCAGGTGATTAACGGCGCTCGATAAGGTCATGATCAATAAAATCAGCCCCACTGCCGAAAGATGTAACGGCAACACAAATGTCAGTGCAGGAATTATAATGGCTTGTAACGTACTCTCAATTGGGTGAAACGAAAAGGATGTCCAGGGAGAGGTTGTAATGCTGTCGTGGTGCGTTTTGTGTACCCAACGATATACACCGGGCCAATGCATCCAGCGATGAAGCCAATAATAATAGGTTTCGTGGATGAATAGCACCAACACAATACTGGCTGGATACCAGAGAAATGGATAGCTGTTGACATCAGTATAAATCTTTGTGTAACCCGCTTGGTAGGCCAAAATAACACCAGCCGCAATACCCGAAAAAATTAGAGATGTAATGGCTGACCAGCCAATTTCGCGCCAGTCCTGACCCGTTTTTCTGGGCCGGGTTTGAACCGCCCTATGCCCAAACTGATCTTTCAATGAGACTTTAAATAGCCACCAGAACGCCAGCGAAAACAGAACATATCGCCCGAAAATAGCGACGAAGAAAATCAAAGCGGTTAGCCCGAGTGTAGCCGGACTTGTAATCTGAATCATACGATGCGGATAAGCTGATTCGCTATTAAATAACCGAATTAAGTCAGCAATGTTGGGGAAAGAGCGCTATCATTATCAATACGAAACATCGGCGTTTCTGGTTTCATTAAAAGGATTCACAGCCCCTTTGCTTAGCTCATTAACTGGCCCGTCAATTTGTTTGTACATTTGCCATAAGTTCCCAATCATTCAATAAAAACGGTTTTATGCGCCTGATTTTTTTCGTCTTACTGGTGTCAGTGTTCACCACCGCGACCTTTGCTCAACCTAAAAAAACGCCGACATCAACGGCCACAAGTAGTAATTCTGCCCGCCAATCGTTGGCAAGGCCTAAACTCGTTGTTGGCATCGTTGTTGACCAGATGCGCTACGATTATTTATATCGGTATTACGACAAATTCGGTTCCGGCGGATTTCGGCGGATGATGGATGGCGGGTTCAATGCCCGAAATAACCATTATCATTACGCAGCTACTTATACTGGACCCGGTCATGCGGCTATTTATACGGGTTCTGCTCCCGCCTTGAACGGTATAGTCGGTAATGATTTCTACGAACGGAATCTTGGCCGGTTGGTGTATTGTACCGAAGACACGAGCGTTAACACAGTTGGCAATACGGGCGCAGCCGGTAAAATGTCTCCCCGAAACCTGCTCGTAACGACCATTGGCGATCAGCTCAAACTCGCCACCGACGGTCGGTCCAAGGTTATTGGAATCGCTTTGAAAGATCGGGGTGCTATTTTACCCGCTGGTCATAGTGCCAATGCCGCTTACTGGTTCGACTCAAAGGATGGTAGTTTCATTAGCAGCACGTTTTATCAAAATGAACTGCCGCAATGGGTACAGACTTTTAACGCCCGCAAATTGCCTGAGCAGTTTATTAACCAGAAATGGGAGACCACCTTACCGCTGAATCAATATACGGAGAGCACCGCTGACGATGAACCTTATGAAACGGTGTTAGCGGGTGAGACCAAATCTATTTTTCCTCACACGTTTACCGTTCAGGCCGGAAGCAGTAAGTACGAAGTGTTACGCACTAGTCCCTACGGCGACGAAATTACCAAAGAGTTTGCCCTGGCCGCTCTAAAAGGCGAACAGTTAGGACAGCACGACGTAACCGATATGCTCTGTGTCAGCTTCTCATCGCCCGATTATGTCGGTCATGCTTTTGGTACGCACGCTATTGAAACCGAAGATCAGTATCTTCGACTCGACCGGCAGTTGGCTGACCTGCTCACTCAGTTAGATGCTACAGTTGGTAAGGGCCAATGGGTAGCGTTTTTATCGGCCGATCACGGCGTTGTCGATGCGCCGGGTTTCCTGCAACAGAATCGGATTCCGGCAGGCGTACGCGGGTATGGTGAAATTGGCGAAACGGTGAAATCATCACTCGAAAAAGCGTATGGGCCAGGGCAGTGGATGCTTTCCTACATAAACCAGCAGGTTTACCTTAATCACGCCTTGCTGACGGAAAAGAAAATTGCTATGCAGGATGTGTACGAGATGTTACGAACGGTATTACTCAAGCAAAAAGCGGTCGTCAACGTCGTGAATCTACACAACCTTGGTGCTGAGGCCCTGCCAGTATTGCAGGAGAACTTGTTCCGCAATGTATATCATCCCAACCGAAGTGGCGATTTCTATATAATGCAGCAACCCGGCTGGATTGAAGGCCGTAATAAAGGCACCACCCACGGAACAACCTATGCGTATGATACGCACGTGCCATTTTTGCTTTAC
>JANXVQ010000812.1 GCA_025351545.1 Spirosoma sp. | reverse complement strand
CCATCTTTTGCAAATGGCTGAATATAATCGACTTGAACTAAAATTTGTTTCTCGGTTTCGTCATTGATCGCCCGTTGCAAAACGTTTGGCACAGCAGACGGTAGCCCGTCTGGTCGAAGCGTTTTTTGCGCAAAATATTGGTCTGACTTTTCCCAGTTGTCCAGATAGCGAACATCGGCGGTGAGTTCGTGACCTTCGCGGGCAAATGTCTTTTTATAGCTCACGACGTATTCCGAATTAGGTTCGGTTTCAGTTTCGTCCTGGGTCCGGTTTATTATGTCTGTCAATACGTTGTTTGTATTGACCTTGTAATCCAGATATTGAATGTCCGAAAAGCGTTTGCCCTTGCTCAGACGCCAGGTGTACGAAGCTGTCAGGATACTTTTTGGGCTAAAGAAGTAGTCAATACCGGCACGGGCATTACTGTTCTGCCCTTTAAGGCTACTCGTCGAATTTTGCCGGTACGCAAACGTGGTATCGTTACTATATGTCTCCTGATATAATGAACTTCGGCCGGGTGTGTTTCTAAAGGAAGCCGTATAATTAACAAAGAAATTCAGGTTTTTACGGCGGTAATTGATATTGGCCGCTGCGCCAAAATTACTCGGATAGCCCGTAATCACATCAAATGAGCCATTGAACCCTTCTTTACGTTCTTTTTTAAGGACAATGTTAATGATACCGCCCATACCTTCGGCTTCATACCGTGCCGATGGGTTTGTGATCACCTCAACCCGCTCAATCATACTACCTTGCAGTTGTTGCAAGCCGCTTCCCCCCTTAAAACTCACCAGCCCGGAGGGCTTTCCATCAATCAGAATACGTACGCTGTTACTCCCGCGCAGGCTAACATTGCCATCGCCATCCACCGCTACCGACGGAATATTTTTCAGAATATCGGAGGCCGTTCCTCCCGCATTCGCCAAGTCTTTGCCGACGTTAAATATCCGTTTGTCCAAGGCTAGTTCCATCTGGCTTTTCTCGCCTTTAACCACCACTTCAGCCAGCCGTTTGGCACTCGAAACAAGAACCAGCGTGCCAACCTGCTTATCCTGTTCACCAATCGTAATGGCCGGAAGAATCCTCTCCCGGTAAGATAACGAACTGATTTTCAAATAGTATTTGCCAGGTTTTGTTTGGATAGCAAACGCCCCGGATTCGTCGGCAACGACGCCGGTTACCAAAGTAGAATCGACGGTTCGATGTAAGGAAATGGTAGTAAATGGAATCGGCGCTTTTTTTTCATCCACTAGCGTTCCTCGTATCCAAGCCATATGTGGCGGTGCAGTTGTCTGGGCGAATGCTAGAAAAGGAAAGAAAAAGAGGAATAAAAACGTAATGTTTATATAGGTTTTTCGCATAGTTGAGCAACCAGAACTGAGGAATCTGATTCAATGAATTTATGTCTGACAGGTGAACCCGTAGATACTACGCAAAGACATAAACGAGGATCATCTACCAGTCACCAGAGTCAAAAAATGCCATCAATCCCACTTGTCTGATAAGTCATAAACTGCCTTTCGTAACTTATTACACGAAAAGAGACAATGGACACAAACCGCGTTGTTTGTCCATTGTCTCTTTTCGCATGCTTGATTTTTAGCGTAATTCAGTTATTGGACAAACATCCATATCGCCATAGTCCAGATTCTCACCGGCCATGCCCCAAATAAACGTATAGTTCGACGTGCCAGCACCGGAGTGGACCGACCAGTTAGGCGAAATAACCGCCTGCTCGTTCTGCATCCAGATGTGTCGGGTTTCCTGTGGCTCACCCATAAAATGACAGACAGACTGCCCTTCAGGAATGTCAAAATAAAGATACACTTCCATACGTCGGTCGTGGGTATGAGCGGGCATAGTGTTCCAAACACTACCCGCTTTCAACTCAGTCATGCCCATTTGCAACTGGCAGGTTGGTAGTACGCTATTCACCAGTAATTTATTGATTATCCGATGATTAGCCGTTTTCATACTACCTAACTCGACAACTTCTGCTTGCTCCCTCGACACTTTTCGG
>JANXVQ010000809.1 GCA_025351545.1 Spirosoma sp. | reverse complement strand
TTTTTTATCAGGTTTAGCAACACCATTTCAATCTGGGCAGCATCGGCCCGGATGGCTACGTTTGGCGAGGCTACCGAAATCGACATCTGGCCTTGGGGGGTGTTGGCCTGAACCAGTTGAACAACGGTACGCAGGAGAGGTTCCACCAGCACATCGGAGAAAATGGGTTGCGGAATGGTGGTAAAATGTCGGTAGGCATCAACAAACTGCATAATACCCGCCCCCCGTTGCTCAATGGTCGTGAGGGCATCCCGTAGATCGTTGACCGATTCGGCAACAAAGGCCGCCACTTTCGGGGATTGCATCGCATCGCGGTCGGGCGAAACCAACGGCACTAAATCGGTTTCGACGATGTCGCGCATGGTCCCCGCCAACGATACAATTGGGGTAATGGAATTCATGATCTCATGCCGTAACACCTTCGTCAGATTTTGCCAGGCTTCGAGTTCACGCTGCTGCAACTCGGTACGAATGTTTTGCATCGACGCCACCGTAACCAGTCGCCCCCGCAACCGGACGGCCGTACACCGGACCGATAGTTCGCCATCCGTGCCGGTTTGGTAGGATACAGGTGTTGGAGAAGCCGTAGACGCCCGGAGCGCTTTGGCCAGATCCGGATGGGTAGCGTTCAGGTCGTTGAGGGTGCGGATTCGGTAAATGCCCAGTAGTCGCAACGCCGTTTGATTGACTAACTCAACCTGCCCGGTGGCATCGAAGGTAAGTAACCCAACGCTTACGTGCTGAACGATCGTGTTGACATAATGCAGGTTCGCTTCTTTTTCGGCCCGCGCCTGCCGAAATGCGTCCAGCACTTCGTTAAACTGATCGTTCAATTCGTGAAAAGACGGGCCAAGATTACTATCGGCGCGGAAAGCGACCGCAAAGTCGGAATATCGCACCGATTCCAGAAACCGTGTTAGTTTACGGTTCAGACTCGTAACATATCGATACAGATTTATCGACAAAAAGGCGTGAACGACCAGAAACGGAAACAGCAGCAAGCCGTTGACTTGCTGCATGTAAAAGTACGTTATCGCAGTGGTTAGGCCGACAATACCGACTATACGCCAGCCTATACCAAGGGCGAATCGATTCATACTACCCGGCAATCCAACTGAATGGATACTCAAGCGTAGGCACTTTAGTCCGTTCGGCTACCCGACGCAAACGGGCAGGCAGCGCCATTAAATAATCGCGGGCACGTTGCCCGGCATCGTTCAGTTCGGCAATGGAATCAATTTTCCAGTCGATCAGCAACGATTCGGCGATATCGATATAATCGTGCGTCGTATACACACCCAGCCGCTGAGCCGCGTCCGAAAAATGGCTGAATGTCTGACCAATTTGAACCCCCGTTTCACGCAGGAAATGAGCGGGCATCACAATTTTTTTGCGCATCATGTCCTCAAAGGCAAGCATCATTTCGGACGGATCGACGGCAAAAATCTGGTTTACAAAATCTTTGTTGGCTTTCGCGTGGCGCATCTCATCGGAAGCAATTACCCCGCATATTTTCGACAACTGATTGCAACCCGCCTGTTTGGCCATTGTAGCCGTTCGGCGGTGCGATACGTTGGTGGCCAGTTCCTGAAACGATGTATAAATGAAGTTGCGATACGGGTCTTTTCCGGTTCCGATATCGAACCCATCGGCAATGAGGTATTGCGTGGATACTTCCATTGCCCGCATATTGACCCGCCCCGATAAGTACAGAAATTTGTTCAGTAAATCGCCGTGCCGGTTTTCTTCGGCTGTCCAGCTCCGAATCCAGCGCGTCCAACCCTGCGGACTCTCCTGTTCCACGCCTACCATATCCATCAGCCACGATTCATAGGTCGGCAGGGCTTCTTCCGTAATGGTGTCGCCCACAATCACCGCTACGTAATCGTACGATAACTCACGGGTACTTTCGCGAAGTAGTTTAACCTCGTCCAGGAATGACTCCTTTGTTGCATCGGGCAGAAAATCGGACGGTTGCCAATTGGTCTCGATAGGTTTAAGAAATTCATCCATAGAAACGTCGATTTTTTCACCGACGAATCGCATAACGTCCAAACGTGTGCCAGATAAGCTCATGTATTCTTAACAAATAAACAGATCAATTTATCTCAAGTCAGGCAAAGTTCGGATAAAAGAGCCGATGTTTTAAGTTAGCTTTCGTTTTTCTTCTCGACTATACCCAACTCGTTACTAATTTTGATACATAAATAGTTACTGCGCTGACGCCTGTAGCCCATATGAAGAAACTTCTAGACTATGTATTGAGCAGTATTTATCTGCTTTATTTTGGATTGGTATTATGCGTTTTCCACGTGGCTCAGGTCGTTGCATTCCATTTATTGGGCCGACCTGCCCACAAAAAAACAGTAGACTGGATGAACGCCAGTATCGCTTACGGCTGGTATCTGACCGGCAGCCGTATCAGCTTTCATCAAGTCACCAGCCTGCCCACCGACCGACCAATTATTTTCGTCGCCAATCACCAGAGCATGTTCGACATCTCGCCGATTATCTGGTTTCTGCGTCGGCACACGCCCACGTTTGTTTCTAAAATCGAACTGTCGCACGGCATCCCGGGTATATCGTATAATCTGCGTAAGAGCGGAGCCGCCCTTATTAACCGCAATGATCCCAAGCAAGCCATTGTTGAAATTGCGCGATTAGGCAAGCTTATTGGGCAGCAAAATTTATCGGCCGTGATTTTTCCGGAAGGCACACGATCGACCACGGGCCAGATGCGCCCTTTCATAACGGGTGGAGTTGCTACCCTGCTCAAACGCGCACCCTCGGCACTCGTAGTACCCATTGCCATCCAGGGAACGGGGCGATTTAATCCCAAAGGTATGTTTCCGCTCACCTCGTTTTCGCAAATGTCGTGGCGGACCTTACCCGGCATCGAACCCGCCGGACAAACGCCTGATGAGATCGTAAAGTTGGCACAGGAAGCGATTGAGGCCGAAATAACTAAATCATCTTAAGTTTGTATCTTTCATTTAAATCAGTCCAAATATTTGTAGCACTTAAACAGTAATAAGTATATTTACAAAAAAAAATGCTTGTATGACTCCTGATAAAAGACTCGACCAGATTGAACCTGTCTTAGCTGATGTTGCGTTAAAAACCGACCGTCTTATTGAGTCGAACGGACAGATTTTTGACGTAGCAACCCGTGCCGATACTAATGCCAGAATTGCGGCTAAAGGCATTGCTGATTTAACAATCGAAATGCGGCAACAATTTGGAAAACACCAAAATCAAATAGACCAGCTACGAACGGAAATGAATGAGCAGTTCGGACAAGTCACTAGTCAATTTGAGCAAGTTGCCGTGGAATTTGCCCAGATAGACAATCGATTTGCTCAGGTGGATAACCGATTTAACCAACTTACCAGCGATCAGGCTGAACTACGCCAGGAAATGCAGAATGGATTTCAGGAAGTCAATCAAAAATTCACACAGGTCGCACAGACTCAAGAACAGATTTTGACGCTCTTACTTGACCGCCTAAAATAGGTTATCCTCAATCGAAGTTCTCTTAAAGACCAAACTTCTCCAGCCGCCGGTACAGCGCCTGCCGCGATACGCCCAGTTCCCGCGCGACATCGGTAATACTGCCCCTATATTTTTGCATCGCCTGCTGAATCAACTGCCGTTCCATGTCTTCCAGTTGCAGGGTTTCATTGACGGGTGAGGCTGCATTTCCGTCTTTTCGGAACACAAAATTTCCAGGTTCCAGCATCGTTCCAGCCGTCGAGCCAGTCTGTTCAGGCCGAGCCACTCCAGGCCGAGCCAGTATAACGGCTCGCTCAACCGCATGCTGCAACTCCCGAACATTGCCCGGCCATCGGTATTGCTTCATCTCAGCCAATAACGCCGGACTCAATCCCGATAAAGAACGATTATACTGTCTGGCGTATTTTTTCAGAAAAAAATCGGCCAGTAGCCCAATATCGGTTGGTCGTTCGCGCAGGGGCGGCAAATGAAGTTCAATCGTGTTGATGCGATAAAGCAAATCCTGTCGAAATGCCCGCTCTGCTACTCGTTCGTTAAGATCGGCATTGGTGGCGCAAATAAGACGAACATCCAGTATTCGGGCTTTGTTTGATCCCACCCGCGTAACCTGCCGGTGTTGCAGTACGGTTAGAAGTCGGGCTTGTTGAGAAGGCGTCAGATTACCAATTTCATCCAGGAAAATAGTACCGCCATTGGCTTCCTCAAATCGTCCGGCGCGGTCGTCGCGGGCATCGGTGAAGGCGCCTTTAACGTGGCCAAAAAGTTCGCTCTCGAACAGACTTTCGGTCAACGCGCCTACATCGACACTTACAAATGGCTTGTCGCGCCGGAGGGATAGGTCATGAATAGCGCGGGCAATTAAATCTTTACCCGTCCCATTCTCACCCAGAATCAGAACGTTAGCATCCGTTGGGGCTACTTGCGCAACGGTATCGAGAACCGGGCGCATGGCACTGCCAATGATTGACTGATTTATGAAACTGCTTTTTTTGTCTTTTCCTTTTGGTAGTTCGTTCTTTTCTTCCTCGCCCTGCTTCCGGCCTTCAACGGCTCCGCGAATCGTGTCTAAAAACTTATCGTTCTGCCAGGGTTTCAACACAAAATCAACCGCTCCCGCTTTAATAGCCCGCACAGCCATTTCAACATCACCATATGCAGTAAATAGAACTACCCGTGCCTTGGGATCAATGTCTAAAATGCGATCCAGCCAGGCAAATCCCTCGCGTCCACTGCTCACATCGCGCTGAAAATTCAT
>JANXVQ010000785.1 GCA_025351545.1 Spirosoma sp. | reverse complement strand
AGGCTGGGCTCTTTGATCACTATAAAACCGTAACACAAACTGGCATACCGTATCATGGAGAGGTATTGTACGATAACGATGGCCTGAATAACTGGTATGGAATTGCGGCTGTTAAACTCGGCGATGGTTTGGTATTAACATTGACTGATACATCTGTTGCCAAGCGAGCAGCCATAACCATTGAACAGTCGGCTAATGAACTTCGAACAGTGATTGATTCGGCTCAAGTGGCTATTTTTCTTATTAATCCGGTTTATAACGAAGTTGATAAAATTGTCGATTTTCGGTTCCGTACGGCGAATCAAATGATTGCCAGTTATGTCGATCAGGAGCCTGACGCCCTCACAGGTGAATTAGTAAGTCGATGGTTACCTGATTACCTGACAAATGGATTGTTCAACCGATATGTAGCCATCTTTGAAACCGGTCGAACGCAGCATTTTACGTTCCATTTTGAGGCTAACAAGATTGATTCCTGGGAAAACTATACGGTCGTTAAAATCGGTAATGATGTTCTGGTTACGTTCTCCGAATATACTGAACTCAAAAAACTCCAGCAGCGATTAGAAGCGTCGGCCACTGATTTACAGACCGTTATTGATACCTGTCAGACCGGAATCTTCCTGTTTTCCCCCGTACGTAACAAAGCTGGTGATGTTATTGATTTCAGGTTTCGGATGGCTAATCAGCAATTGGCGTCTTACGTAGGCCAGAAGGCAGATGATGTTATTGGTGGGCTGGGTAGTACGTGGTTTCCCGATTATAAAACCAATGGCCTGTTCGACGCATATTATAAGACCTATCGAACAGGCGACTCGGATCGATTCGATTTCCATTATGATAGCAGTGGAATTGATGTCTGGCTCGACATAATGACGACCAAACTGGGGGATGATGTACTGGTTACTTTCGGCGATTATACACCGCTTAAACAACTTCAGCAACAACTGGAAAACTCCGTCGTTGAGTTGCAGCGGTCGAACAAAAACCTGGAACAGTTTGCTTACGTAGCCAGTCATGATTTGCAGGAACCCTTACGTAAGATTCAGGCATTTGGCGATATTATTCAGTCACAATTTGCGTCGATTATCGGCGATGGGGGCGCCGATATGATTGGTCGTATGCAATCGGCAGCGGCCCGAATGCAGATTCTTATAAAGGATGTGCTGGCATATTCCCGCATTGCTACCAAACGTGAAACTGTTGAGCCTGTAAATCTTAATCAGGTGATCGCCGATGTATTAACCGATATTGAAACGGCTATCAATGACAAACAGGCTGTTGTAAACGTTGGGTCGCTCCCCACAGTTCGGGGTGATGCGGCCCAACTGGGGCAACTCTTTCAAAACCTTGTCGGTAACGCGCTAAAGTTCACAAAGCCCGATAAAAAGTCTGGCTCACCAACAATCAGTATCACCGCTTGTCAGGTATATGGTCGCGACTTGATAAGCTCCTCGCTGCCGCCTAATGAGGTTGATCGTCTATTTCATCTTATCGAGGTAACTGACAACGGCATTGGTTTCGACCAGGACCAGGCCGAACGAATTTTTCAGGTGTTTCAGCGGCTTCATGGCCGGAGCGAATATCAGGGAACTGGCATCGGTTTGGCTATCGTTCAAAAAGTAGTCGATAACCATCAGGGGCATATTATGGCCGAAGGAAGGCCGGGCCATGGCGCTGCGTTTCGTATTTTATTGCCCGTATAATTTACACTGGTTTATACCAGTACACCATACCGATTAAGTAAAAATAGCCGGTGCGTTCATCTTTTTCGCCTATCAATTCGTTACTTTGACAATTGAATCAACCGAGAATATTCATGCGTAATTTCATTTTGCTGGTTTTAGGGCTGGCCGCGGCTGCGTGTAAACTCACTGTGCCCAGCGTATACGAAGCTAATTTTGCATCAGATCCGACTGTCACGCCCATAACACCCGGTCAAATTGACGAAGCGTCGGGAATGGTCGACAGCCGAAGCCAACCTGGTAATATTTGGATTGAACAGGATAGCGGTAACCCTGCCGAACTGGCTCTGCTGGGGTATGACGGTAAAGTAAAAGGCAAACTAGCGGTGCCTTCAATTGCCAATCGCGATTGGGAAGAACTATCTATCGGACCGGGCCCCAAAGACGGTACGAATTATATTTACATTGGCGAAATTGGCGATAACAATGCGCACTACGAAACGGTCCAGATATATCGTCTGCCCGAACCCGCTAATCTGCAAACGCCCATTCTAAATACGCAGATTGACCGTATCAATTTCCGCTATCCACAGGGGCCTCGCGATGCCGAAGCCATGTTTGTTGACCCCCGGACTAAAGATATTTATGTGATCTCGAAGCGGGAAGAAAAGGTGCATTTATACGGATTAGCTTACCCGCAAAATACCAAAGACCTATCTACAGCTACCGATTACGGCGAATTGTCTTTTGGTGGCGGCCTGTCGAATTACGTAACGGGAGCGGCCATATCGCCCGATGGTAGCGAAATTATGGTGAGAACGTACACCACTGTATTTTACTGGAAGCGTGACGCTGGTCAGAGTATTCCGGATGCGTTGCAATATGGCACCCGGCGCGCATTGGTTACCCGTTTAGAGCCCCAGGGCGAAGCTATTTGTTTCGACAAAGATGCTAAAGGCTTTTTCACCATCAGTGAGCGCGCCAGTGCCTCATCCGTAAATTTATATTATTACGCGAGAAAGTAGTTATAAATCATAAATGCGGCCCTCTCAAAACAGCTTCTGACGCTCGTGATTTTTCGTCAGTTACTTACGCCTTACGCACTTATCTTGTCGCATGGATTCTTCAATTCTGATTATAGTCCTGAGTTTGTCGGTATTGATCTCCTATGCCTTCGACTTATTCAGCAGCCGCTTCAAAACACCTTCCGTTCTGTTGCTGCTGCTGTTGGGTATACTGACCAGACAGGCTACAGAATACTTCGATGTTCAGGTGCCTTATGTCAATGCTATTCTGCCTACGCTGGGAACGCTGGGCCTGATTCTGATTGTGCTGGAGGGTGGCCTTGATCTCGAACTTCACATTGACCGCTTGAGCGTTCTCCGACGAACGCTACTGGCCTCGTTGCTCACTATTGTGGGTGGAACGTTACTAATGGCCGGTATGCTCTATCTGCTCCTGAACGATTCCTTTTATCATTGTTTGATTGCCGCCCTGCCGTTCTCCATCATTAGTAGTACGGTAACAGTTCAGAGCGTATCTCAACTGTCGGGGGGGCAGCGCGAATACGCCGTTTACGAATCGGCGTTTGCCAGTATCCTGGGCATTATGGCCTATAATTTCCTGTTGCTAAGTCGAGAGTCTGTGCTGGGCGCTGTCTGGTCATTTGCGCGCGATACGCTTACTATGGCTCTTATCTCGTTGGCCTGTTGCTTTTTGTTGCTCTATCTGATTGGCCGTATCAGCCATCGCATCAAATTCCTGCCAATTATTTCGGTCCTGTTTCTGGTCTACGCACTTGCCGAAATCAACCATTTGTCGTCATTGCTGCTGATTCTCATTTTTGGCCTTTTCCTAAACAATACCGAATTGTTTATTCGCGGCCGACTAAGCTTGATTCTGAAAAACGATTTGTTTGAGAAGGAGCTCGATCAACTCAAAAATCTGACGGCCGAGGGGTCATTTGTAGTACGTACTTTCTTTTTCCTGATCTTGGGTTATGCGGCTGTCCCCAGCGAATTAATGGATACAGATGCGTTGATAGTGAGTGCATTATTCGTAATTATTATTCTGGCATGGCGTTGGGTAACACTTGGGCTAACTTACTGGGGTTCGTCGAGTTCGCTGTTGTGGATTGCGCCACGTGGCCTGATCACGATTCTACTTTATTTAAATATCCCCGAAGATTTGCGGTTACAGGGTTTCCGTGAGGGCATTCCCATATTAGTTGTCGTGCTGTCGTCGCTGGTTGTTATGCCGGGAGTACTGGGGCATAGACCCGTTAAGGAAGGTAGCTAAAATACCCTGGTCATTCTTTCTGCTTATTATCCTTCATGTAGTGCCAGAAAGCCCATAAGGGCCTGGATTGTAAATAATTGAGGTTCTGCTCGTTAGAAAAAGCTTCGCGCTCAAAACTGATATTGCGGTAAGCTCGATAATGCTGTCGATACTGAAACCGCCGGATAGCATATTCAACAACGTACCACAGATAGAACAGGAAAATTCCCAATTCGACCTGTTGGCGCAGATGAATGCGCTCGTGGTTGAGAAGAGTAGGACCGGGCTTGGGATACTTTACTAAAATAAACGGAAACAAGGCGATCCCATCCGGGCCGAGCGAAGAAATATGGATGACAAACATGGGTATAATTACGGTCACAAATGGCTAACAATACTAGGTGAAAAATTGATCGATCACCCATAGAAATTACGTTTAATGAACGTTTTGGCATAAATACAACTGCCTGCATGAACAAGTGAACTTGCCTCCGTCAACCATCCACATAACTTTCCTTGGCCCCTGAATAGCTTCGACGCCTACTCTTTATGATACTACTACTTACGGGTTTCTTTGTTGTCGGGTATTTACTGATTACACTCGAACATTCGATCAAGATTAACAAAACAGCTACAGCACTCATTACGGGTGTTATCTGCTGGACCGTCTACGCCATAATGAATACCAATACCGAAGCGGTTGGGCACCAGCTTGGGCATCACTTGACTGATACGGCCGAAATCCTGTTCTTTCTACTGGGCGCCATGACCGTTGTCGAATTGATTGATGTGCATGATGGCTTTACGCTTATAACAGACCGTATTGCCAGCCGTAACATTCGCACCTTGCTCTGGATTATTAGCCTGCTCGCCTTTTTTCTATCAGCTCTATTAGACAACCTTACTACGGCCATTGTGATGGTATCGGTTGCGCGGAAATTAATTCGGGGTGCCGAAGACCGGCGTACCGTGGCAGGTATGATTATTGTTGCGTCAAATGCGGGTGGTGCCTGGTCGCCAATTGGCGATGTAACGACCACCATGCTCTGGATTGGTGGTCAAATTACAACCATTCACATTATTCGTGCATTGCTATTGCCTAGTTTGGTGTCATTGTTAGTGCCGCTTACCATATTGACCCGTCTGTACAAACCTCAACCGACAACCAAAACAGCAACGGATAAATCGGGCATTAGCCGACCCTATGTAACGCCAACAACCCGGCGAGAACGACGGACTATGTTGGCTATTGGGTTAGGTGGAATGTTGTTCGTCCCGATTTTCAAGACTGTCACGCACTTGCCGCCTTACATGGGCATGATGCTGGTGTTGGGTTTGATTTGGGTCGCGTCAGAAATTTTACATAGCGATAAAGACGAATCCGAACGGAAGAAGTTTACAGCAGCTTACGCACTAAGCCGAATTGACACATCCAGCATTCTGTTTTTTCTGGGGATTTTGCTGGCCGTCGGGGCACTGGAGGCCACGGGAATTCTTCGTGCGCTGGCTGGGTCGTTAAACCATGCCGTTGGAAACATGGACCTAATTGTTATGCTGATTGGCATGGTGTCGGCCGTGGTTGATAATGTGCCAATCGTGGCTGCGGCTATGGGTATGTATGACATGCAAACCTATCCGGTCGATGTTAAGCTATGGACGTTTCTGGCCTATTGTGCGGGTACGGGCGGGAGTTTATTGCTTATTGGGTCGGCTGCAGGAGTGGCCGTTATGGGTATGGAAAAACTGGCTTTTGGCTGGTATCTACGGAAAATCAGTTGGCTGGCGCTGATTGGCTATGTAGCTGGGGCATTAGTCTATCTGGCAGGGTTTGCACTGGCTGAATAGCTAACTGAGCAGGCACTTATAGATCTTGCTGTTGTAGAATCGATATAGTACCTTTGAACATAAATATTCACTGAAAAATCATGAAAAAAATAATATTAATCGCCGGGATAACGGCTTTATTTTGGCAGTCAGCAGTCGCTCAATCAACGCCAACAGCCGACCAGGTGGTCGACAAATACATTACGGCTATTGGTGGTAAGGATGCATTGATGAAAGTGACAGACATGACCACAAGTATGTCCAGCGAAGGGCAAATGGGGGCAATCATGATCACTCGCAAGCAGAAATTGCCGAATAAATTTTCGATGGTTATCAACGCCAATGGCATGGAGGTGATGAAACAAACCGGCGACGGTTCAAAAGTGGTTATGGGCGGAATGCAGGGAAGTCGCACTATTGATGGTCCGGCGGCTCAGCAGATGACGGCCGTAAATACAATTTTTCCAGAATTGCATTACACCGAAAATGGCATAAAAACAACCCTTGCTGGTCCCGAAAAAGTAGATGGTAAGGACACCTACAAACTCAGCCATACGACCGCCGACGGTGCTGTTACCTGGACAGATAATTTTGATGCCACAACGGGCCTGAAGGTACAATCGGTAACGACGATGAAATCACAACAGGGCGAAGTGACAACAACCAGTATATTTTCGGATTATAAAGAGGTGAATGGCATCAAGTTCCCAATGACCATCCTGCAACAGTCGCCCCGTGGCCCCATGACCATGACTATTGATAATGTGAAGATCAATAAAGGCTTGAAAGATTCGGATTTTACGGCGAATTAATTGAATCAGGTTGCCTGTTAAGTAAATTTAAATAATCCCCCGGAACGCTACTGATAAAGAGCTTTTTGGGGGATTATTTAGTATAAGATAACGAGTTTGAGCCCCATTGCTTTTTTTACAGGCCATTGATAAAGGCTTCCAGCGCGTTTAAATGCTCCGAAAACGCTTGTTGTCCGGCTTGGGTGGCAGCGTAAGTTGTGTTGGGTTTACGTCCAATAAACTGCTTTTGTACAGCTACATAGCCCGATTCTTCCAGAGAGCGCAGGTGCGTAGCAAGGTTACCATCGGTCAGGCCGAGTAACTCTTTTAGCGCGTTGAAACTCATGAATTCATTGACCATCAAGACCGACATGATGCTTAGCC
>JANXVQ010000758.1 GCA_025351545.1 Spirosoma sp. | reverse complement strand
GTTTGTGATTAAGTTTGCAAAGAAACTCAAAAGCTGTAAGAGTTTCTGCGTGTTTTTGTGTTTAGAGTTTATACCATTTTATTTAAAGAAATAGCTTCGCCAATCTATCTTCCTAAACTACGTATGACACTTCGACTGTTGGTGTTACTTTGCCTGTTGGGGTTCTTTGTACAAGGACAGCCTAACGTAGCTGAACCAAGTGTGGCCCGACCAGGCGTGGCCCGACCCAAATACTGGGTTTTACTGCTTGATAAAGATCCGAAATCTCTTCCGGCTTTGTCGCCCGTAGCTATTGCTCAACGGAAGACACAGAATTTACTGCTGGATGATACCGACCAGCCTGTTTCGGCAAGCTATCTTAATCAGTTAAAGCGGGAGGGGATTCAGCCTATTTGCCAGTCGCGTTGGCTCAATGCAGTGTCGGCCAGACTAACTCCTCAGCAGTATGCACAGGTAGTGAAAATGCCTTTTGTTAAAGCCGTTCAGGCCATTGATCCGGCTATCGTTATCACGTCGATAAATTTACCGGCAAACCCTCAACTGGCCCCGGTTATGTCGCAGATTGAGGCTCCGGACTTTGCGCGGGCAGGTCTGACAGGGCGATTCGTAAATATTGGCGTTATTGATGCGGGTTTCTTTGGCGCCGATTCGGCCAACGCGCTCAAGCATGTTTTTGCTCGTCAGGGTGTGAAGCTTGTGCGCGACTATGTGAATGAAAAAAAGACGCATAATGATCTACTGCATACGCTGGAAACCAATGCCGATTTTCATGGTACGGAAGTGCTGGCGGCTATCGCGGGAAACGATCCGGTCGAAAATATTCAATTTGGACTAGCTACCGACGCTACATTTTACCTCGCCCGTACCGATCAGGGAAATCGGGAATACCGGGGCGAAGAAGATAATTGGGTAGCTGCTATGGAGTGGATGGACAGCCTTGGTGTTCGATTGATAAACACGTCGCTGGGGTATGCAAAGGGGATGAGTAACCCCAAAGACAACTATGAACCCGGCCAGATGGACGGTCATACCAGCCTCATCAGCAAGGCTGCCCAAATAGCGGCCGATAAAAAGGGGATCTTGATTATTGTATCGGCGGGTAACGAGGGTGAAGATCGTTCGTGGCGAATTATTAGTACCCCGGCAGACGCGCAGGGCGTGCTGGCCATTGGCGCGACAAACGCCCGACTTTGGAATCGCATCGGATATAGCAGTATTGGACCCGAAAGTTTGGCGTATCTAAAACCAAATGTGTCATGTTTTTCGCTCTATGGTACATCGTTATCGGCTCCCGTCATCACGGGTTTTGCCGCTTGTATTATGCAGGCAAATCCCAAACTCACCAACAAAGAGGTGATGGCTATTATCGAAAAATCGGCGCACCTGTACCCGTATGGTAATAATTATATTGGCTATGGCGTCCCACAAGCGTCAAGAGCCATTGCCCTGCTTCACAATCAGGAATTACCCACAGGAGCACGATTAGTGAAAGCTACCGGCAAAACGATGACCCTGCCTGTTACCACAAACGAGTTAGTTGTGTCGGTGTTTCACAAGAAAGATGCTACCCATGTTTTACAGCAGGAGGCCGCTAAAATTACGAATGGTAAATTGATCCTGCACCGGTCAACCGACGAAAAACAGACTACGATAGATTTGAAAAAGGAAGTAATTGAGGTGATTTGGGAGTGAAATCCAAGATGAAGAAAAATTAATTTCCAGTTCAGATTGGCTTTATACGGCGACTGTAGTTTTGCTTCCATAATCAACAGTAAATAATAATTGTCTTATGGAAACCAATGCAAAATTAATTGCCTTTGCCATCCTCGTATCCACTTTGGCTTCGCCTTTTGCTCATGCACAAAATCAGGCTGGACGGGGATCTGGAGATCCAGCCATAGCCAGGCAAACACCTGACGGGAATATGCCTGATGGTGTGCGCCCTGGCGATCCCGGTCGTCGGCATGGTCGACCCGGAGTTGGGTATAACGGTCGTGGGAACCAGCAAGGTCCCGGTCCTGGTAGACAACATCATTTTGGCGGGTTAACCTCGCTAACGACTGTTTCGGGTACGGTTGGGCAATTAGTGGGCAATGATGACTTTATTCTTGATGGTTTCACGCTCAATTCTGGTTCAGCTGCGGTCACGACCGTAAAGTTTCCGCCCCATTTGGGCGTACAGGTCCAGAAAGCTATAAAAACGGGTAGTAACGTGAGCGTTACGGGCTATTCGGAAAAAACATCAAATGGCGAAGCCCGCTTTCGGATGAATAGTCTTACTTCGGGGAAAATAACGGTTGTCGATACTCCGCCTGCCCGCCCTGCCGGAATACCCGATACCCCGACGTTAACGACCGCTACCGGGAAAATTGCCGACTACCGGCTCGATCGTGGAGGTCGTGTTAATGGATTAGTACTGAATGATAAAACCATCGTCAGCATTCCGTCTCACGTTGCGTATCAACTCACAGATCTGGCCAAAAAAGGTAGCACGATTACAGTACAAGGGTATTCCAGAAATCTCAGGGATGGCCAGGTGCAGCTGGAAAAGGTAAATATTCTGCGAGCTTCCGTAATAACCATCAACGGACAGCAATATTTGGTTCGGTAAATTGAACGCGCAAAAAATACCCGGTTCGGTAGTTTTTTGCGCGTTTACTCATTCACTTTTTCGCTTTTTATTTAC
>JANXVQ010000733.1 GCA_025351545.1 Spirosoma sp. | reverse complement strand
ATTGTGGCCCATTGGTAGTCGGTCAGTTCCATAAACTGTTTGGTCATCATCTTGTCGTTTGGCGACCACAAAGGTGACACGACTACCAGTCTTTTTCAATTCCCCAACACGTTCTTAAGAATGCTGCTAGAGACTCAACGGCAATAGTGCCAATTCCTGAAAAAAAATGAGCCCAAGCACCTGTTGTATTTGTTGCCGCCCAAAGGGCTAAGGCAGAAACACCACATCCTGCAAGCGAAGCCCTAAATATAACTTCTGCATTACTCCTTCCAGCGTTATAGGCAGTTTGAGCCGTACTATAAGCAGCTTGAGCAGCACTATAAATATTGCTTTGTACTCGCTTACAATGTACGCATGGATCTGTTGGGTCAACAGTTCCCCCGCCACCACCATTAGGCGGGTTTATGGGGCAAACCATATATAAGAACATACGATCTACTAACACGTCATTTTCGAACGTTTCTAAAAAGTAAGCTGTGCACTCTTCCCCCAGCAAGTTGGTCGTTGGCGGATCAACTATACCAACCCTTCCCGCGCTGGGTGTCTGTGATGCTGAATTATCGCTGAAGCCTTTAGGTTTACCAATGATCGTTGAATGAACAATCTTTTCATTTAAAGCCGAAGAAAGACTTGACCCTGATAGTGTCGAAAAATTGACAAATCCACTCTGTAGTACTTTGTAACGAATGACTACTTCCTGCCAATCGTCAAAAGCTACTTTGCTGGCAAAAATTTGCTCTTTAGCAACAGAATTCCCCAGCGAATCATAGGCTTCCAGAATAACCGAAGGCATCTTCGTTGGACCTTGGTTCGTAACTAATTCTACTGCCCCTGGAATAACCGTCAGGCCAGCCCCAAAAGAAGGACTACTTGTTGGTTGCTCTCTTAGGGGAGTTTCATTTTTACTAGTTAAGTTCTTAAACAGTAAATAGGGGGCAATTGCTTTGGTAAACGATTTCCACATCGGCTTTCTGGCGGGTTTTTCCATATGTACCCAAGTTGAAATTGAAATGGAATCACCCGCTTTTACATTAACCTCCTTAGCGCTTAGTACAACATTCATTTTTATCTGGCTACCCCTCAAAGCCAAACTATTAACTGGCCGACTGTCGCTTAGTGAATCAATTGTCACTGATTGGGCGGCAAGTGGCTTTGCCAGTAGCAATACTAAAAAAATCAATAAATAATTTTTCATACCTTTGAAATTGTTTAATGGTAAAACATTTAACTGGATTGAAGCCCCACCTCCGTCGCCAAACTGTTGTGGGGCTTTTCTTTGACAATAGTCTACATAATTATAATTAATAACAACCTAGGAGATATGCATAACAGAATGTTTATAAATTCACATTCTGTTAACATTCAATTGTTTAAGTTCCAAGTAGTGAGTATTTATGTCTAGGTAATTTTACGTTTAGTAAACAGAACTACTCTACTCTACAGTCAATTAGATTAAAATGTTTTAATCTAATTGACTGTAAATACTTATCTTTAATAAATATATAATAAGTAAAGGCCCTTGATTATCAGAGAGTTATTTTTAGATATTCGAAGAATATTTATATTTATGCAAAAGTCGATCTAGATTATTTCAATAAATTCAAAGGAATAAAAAAAGGGTAAATCACCCGTATTTTCTACGGGTGATTTACCCTTTTTTTATTTTGACAACCCGATACTTAGCTTGACTTTTGCATTATGGGTAGTTCTGCGGAAAGGGAGATAATTCGTCGTTTGGAAAAATAGTATCACAAACTCAGACACATTATTGAAAAAGAGATGTCGATTCTTAAGATGGGTGGCTTTGCCGTTTCGGTGTGACTCGTTCGTCTGAAACCACAAAAAGTGGGGGATAGGCGGCAAGGGGAGTGTAAAACGCTATCGTAAGCAACTCGGAAAGGTGTTGCCTTGAACCCTAGTATCCAAATGACGAATTTTTTGGCAAAACTACCCCAGTGGGCCAATAAAGGGTACGAAGAATTCGATTCGGCGCTTATTTTATTCAACACAATAACAAAGTGACATAAAAAAACGGACTCGCTAGCGAGTCCGTTTTTTTAGTACGGAGAACCTATTTAAACTTGTCGACCGGGTGGCCGGATCCATGATAGAAAACCCAGCTTCCTTATCCGCCAAACTGGTTTACCAATTTTTCGAGTGTATTTAACGGCTGAACGCCGGTTTGCCGCCAGACAATCTTGCCGTCTTTGAATAATATCATTGTTGGAATGCTCCGAATCTGATATTGCTGGGCTGCTGCCTGCGCTTTGTCGACGTCGATTTTTACGACGCGAACCTTATCACCTGAGCGGTCTGTCAGTTGTTTTAAAATGGGAGCCTGCTGTTTGCAAGGCCCGCACCAATCGGCGTAAAAGTCAACCAATACCGGCTTATCGCCATTAATGAGGTCTTTAAACGACTGTTTGTTCATAGCTGTTGAGGTTTATGGGTGGTTACTGCTCTTCGTTTACCGGCTCATTCATAATGGTATGGCCCATTTTGTCGCGCTTTGTTCGCAGATAGCGTTCGTTGTGCGGATTGGATTGAATTTCGATAGGCACAGTGTCCACAATTTCCAGTCCATAGCCCATTAGCCCTGCCCGCTTCTTAGGATTGTTCGAAATGAGACGGAGCTTACGAACGCCGAGGTCACGCAGAATTTGCGCGCCTACACCATAGTCGCGGGAATCCATTGGCAGACCTAGTTCAAGGTTAGCTTCGACCGTATCGCGACCCATCTCCTGAAGTTTATATGCTTTCAGTTTATTGATTAAGCCAATGCCCCGGCCTTCCTGAAACATATAAACCACCACACCTTTTCCCTTCGCTTCAACCATCTCCAACGACGCGTGAAGTTGAGGGCCACAATCGCAACGGCATGAACCGAAAATATCGCCCGTAACGCAGGACGAATGAACACGCACCAATACGGGTTCACTCGGCTCCCAGATTCCCTTTACAAGCGCAAGGTGAGTGTCGCCAGTGTTGCTTTGTTTATAGGCAATAAGGTCGAAGTGACCCCATTGAGTAGGCATATCGACACCAATTTCACGTCGAATCAGCGATTCGGTGCGCAGCCGATAGGCAATCAAATCCTGAATACTGACGAGTTTCATGCCAAAGCGGTCGGCCAGGATGCGTAATTGTGGCAGGCGTGCCATTGTGCCATCTTCGTTCAATACCTCAATCAGTACACCCGCTGGCGATAAACCCGCTAACCGGGCTAAATCAACAGCGGCTTCTGTATGACCTGCCCGGCGAATAACTCCGCCTTCAACGGCTCGTAACGGAAATATATGTCCAGGTCTGCCCAAATCGTCGGGCATGGTGCTGGGGTCAACTAATGCCTTTATGGTCTTGGAGCGGTCGGAAGCCGAGATGCCTGTTGTGCAGCCATTGCCCAACAAATCGACCGACACTGTAAACGGTGTTGTATGGACAGACGTATTGCTGCTCACCATCATAGCTAAGCCTAACTCCTCGCAGCGCTCCTGAGTAAGCGGGGCGCACATGAGACCACGGGCTTCGCGAACCATGAAATTGACCAGCTCGGGAGTAATCATTTCGGCTGCACAGATCATGTCGCCTTCGTTTTCGCGGTCCTCATCATCCACCACCAGCACAATTTTGCCAGCCTTAATATCGGCGATAGCGTCTTCGATATGGTCCAGCCGAATTGGAGTTGACTCAATAGGATTTCCCAGATTGTCGGGAGTGGTCTCAGAGTTGGTACTATTATTGCTCATCTTCTTGGTTGATGCGTATCCGATGCCAGTATCATTAATAGTCAGTTACCCGGTTCGGTTTAAGCTGAAAACTGATTTTAAGAAAGATACGTTTCGCCAGATGCGAAAATGTCCCCTTAAGCCGTTTTCAAGAGTAGAAACGACTTATTTATACGAACGATAAAAATTTACTCTTCGTGCGAATTTTACAATTGTGGTCAACTGATGTTAGGGTGAAGACCAGTGTGTTGGTTGGTTGGCCAGTTGCTATATTCCTTTTTGCCTTTTTGCCTTTTAAGACATTGTTAGCCCAAGATCCTAACAATAATTATTGTGTAAATCCCCAAGGCGCAGCTACGGGTGGTTTTACGTTAGACAAGACAATAGTTTGTGTTGGGTCAGCCGTAAAGATTACGGGTGGCATCCCATCAGGGCTGGTCAACACTGGTTATATAAAAGAATATGATGGTAAAGGAATTCCCGCCAATAATGAGTTAGGCCCAAGTTTTCAATACAGTAAACCTGGTTCTTACACTATTTTGCAGGTAGGTACTATAAATGGATTGCGAGCACTAGCTTGCCGAACCGTTACTGTTGTACCCCTCGACCCTGTTAAATTTACAGCACAGGCCTGCTTGGGACGTAGGGCGACGATAACAGTTGATGCCTCAACTTTGGGGCAGTATGATACTTATATTATTAGGTGGGGTGATGGTAGTATTGATGAGAAAAGCCGGGCTGATATGCAGACAAACCCTGCTCATACCTACAGCAATACGACTACCAGTTCACCCGTAATAATGATAGAAGGGATTTATGGGACAATAACATCGCCCCTTTGCTCCGGTATGCCATGGGGTGAATCGGTTAAGCTGCTGGGAGCGGCAACTCAACCGATTATTACGGCATTAACAACGATCAACGATAATTCCATCGAAATTAAGTACCAGACCAGTGCGGGAGTTTCAGTAGAACTTTACCAGAAAGTGGGTGGAACCTATACCGCAACGGGTCAGAAAGGCGCTAGCGCAGGTACATTTACCGTTAATACGGACACCAAACAGGTGCAATGTTTTCAGGTAATAGCTCAGGATGCCTGCAATAGTGCTACTGCAAAATCTGAAGAAGTATGTAGTCTGATTCTGGATGTCAAAGCAGCTAATAAACAGAACAATCTAAGCTGGCAACCCTATGCGGGTACTGTATCGGCAACATCGCAATTTCGACTCTACCGCATCAATCGTAATAATGCACCCGTTGGTACTGTAAATAATCGGAGCTCCGGCACCTATCCCGATGTCAGCAAAATTGACTGTGGAATACAATACTGCTATAACCTGGAGGCAACTGTTGGGCCAACTACAATTAAATCAAATCAAGCCTGTGCAACAGGCATCAACGGCGATACACCAAGCGACGTTGGTAATATTTTCGTCTCTGTTGAAGATAATCACCCGCGATTATTTGTAGACCCACCACCCACCACCATTGGGTCATTTACCATGATCGTGAGCCGGGCATCTGGCCCGTCAGGTAGTTTTCAGGCCGTTGCGGCACTCGAACAGAAGATTACATTCATAGACGAAAATGCTAACGCATCGGCTGGTTCGTACTGTTATCAGGTAACGTTCCAGAACAGTTGCGGTTTACTCTCGAAACCGTCGACACCGGTTTGTACGGTACTTCTAACATCAAATTCACCAACAGGAATCGACTGGAATGCCGATTCTCCATTTACACCAGGTATAATAGATAGCTACCTGGTCGAAATTGCGGACTCGATAAACGGGAGTAATGGGAATCAGTACCCAGTAGGTGGCAATACACATTACGAACCTGACCCGAATGACCCCAATCTGCAACAACAACGGTATCGAATCATTGTCAGGTCATCTACAGGTGACTTAAGTTATTCTAACTTTTTTCGCTTTGCAAGAGACGTGAAAATCTTCGTTCCCGATGCGTTTACCCCCAATGGTGATGGCATGAATGATGAATTTATTGCCAGAGGAGTTTACGTTGATCAGTTTATAATGAACATCTATAATCGTTGGGGAGAAGTTGTGTACAACACGACGAATAAAACTCAGGGCTGGGATGGGAATAGTAGTGGGCAGGCGGCACCCGCCGGGCAATATATGTACCGCATTGAGGTAATAGACCTGACTGGTCTGAAAACTGTTCGTATCGGTGCATTGTTATTAGTACGATAAAGTCAGTAAGTTGCTGGCGATAGTCGTATTACTAGACGTATTGGCCGCACGGCCCCGTTACCAACTTACCCCACTCAAATATGAATATGATGGATATGTTCGGGAAGATGAAGGAAGTTCAATCCCGAATGAAAGATGCCCAGGAAAACCTCAGCGCTGTTACAGAAACGGGCGAATCGGGTGCGGGCTTAGTAAAAGTGACGGTTAACGGACTTAAAAACGTCCTGAAAATTGACATTGATCCTGATTTGCTAAAACCGGACGACCGCGAAATGTTGCAGGACCTCATTGTGGCCGCTACTAACATAGCGATGGGTAATGTAGAAACCAAAGCGCGCGAACAACTCCGTCAGGCTACCGAAGGGTTACTCCCAAACATTCCCGGTCTGAATCTGGATGGGCTAATGTAGGAAAGT
>JANXVQ010000676.1 GCA_025351545.1 Spirosoma sp. | reverse complement strand
GGTCGGCATCTTCTTCCTCCTCAATCACAATAAGCAGGTCGCCGGCGACACCACCACGCGGAGGCACATTACCTTTGCCACCAACAGACAATTGAATGCCTTCGGCAACACCAGCCGGAATTTTGATTGGAATAACGTCTTCCTGTAATACGCGGCCTTCGCCAAAACAAGCATCACAACGGTCGGTTACCATTTTACCCTCGCCATTACAGGTTGGGCAAGTGCTGGTCGAGACCATCTGACCGAGCATCGTGTTTACCACTTTGCGCGTCTGCCCAGTGCCCTGACAAGTGGAACATGTCTGGACGGCGGCTCCGTTTTTAGAACCGTTTCCCCCACAGGTGTTACAGGTAACATGCCGCTTCACCTTGATTTTTTTCTCAACGCCGTTGGCAACTTCCTGTAAATTCAATTTCAGCTTGATACGCAGGTCGGAACCACGCCGAACGCGCTGCCGACCGCCACCACCCTGGGCACCCCGGAAGAAGCTGCCAAAAGGAGAATCGTCGCTAAAGACGTCGCCAAATTGACTGAAAATATCTTCCATCGACGGACCACCAGCGCCATTTCCGCTACCCGCTGCGCCAGCCATACCGGCATGGCCATACTGGTCATACCGAGCTTTCTTTTGTGCATCGTTCAGAACATCATAAGCCTCAGCCGCTTCTTTGAATTTCTCTTCGGCGGTTGGGTCGTCGGGATTTTTGTCGGGGTGGAACTTGATCGCCATCTTACGATAGGCTTTCTTCAGGTCTTCGGCCGAGACGTTCTTATCAACGCCCAGTATTTCGTAATAATCGCGCTTCGTTGCCATATTTCTGAATGAGTGAAGAGTGAATGAGCGAATGAGTGAATAGCTGACGCAAGCCTTTATTCACTCATTCGCTCATTCACTCATTCACTCATTATGTTAGCTTCCTACAATTACTTTTGCAAACCGAATGACCTTGTCATTCAGGTAATAACCTTTCTCTATTTCTTCAATAACTTTCCCTTTCAGGTCGTCGCTGGGAGCCGGAAACTGCGTAACCGATTCGTGCAGGTCGGCGTTGAACGGCTCGCCCTTTGCTACCATCGGTTTCAGGCCCTTTCCTTCCAGCGTCTTGAATAACTTGTGGTAAATCAACGAAACACCTTCTTTTAAGGCAGCTACGTCGTCCGTATTTTCAATAGACTGCATAGCCCGTTGGAAATCGTCAACAACCGGAATCAATGCTTGTAACAAGCTTTCATTTGCATTGCTGATAAGATCAAGCTTTTCCCTTGCTGTACGTCGGCGGAAGTTCTCTAAATCTGCGTATAAACGGAGATATTTATCTTTCAGTTCGGCTAATTCGCGAGTGGTTTTATCGCTTTCCGGTGCAATTTCTGCTTCCGCAATGACTTCTTCAGTCGGGATTGCTTCCGCAGTATCATCGGGTTCTCCACCATTTACTGTCACGGCTTCTTCAGTTGTCAGGTTGTCAGGTTGTTGCATATCAGCGGATGCCTGTTCATCCAAAATGTCTTTGTTTTCCATCATTGAGCTTCTATTTCTCTTCCAGAAATTCATAGGCAAAGATGGGCAAAAGACCGGCCAAAACCGCATTTACTGCCAATTTGACACATTGTCCGGACTCAGATTTACAGGATTTGACTGATTTACAGGATTTATCTTTTACAGAATTCTGTTTGTATTTTGTCATTCCTCACTGTTAGCGGAATAATAAAAAGTAATAGATCCCTTCCATGCAAGTGACTGCCAACCAGTATACGAAGCTAATTAAAAGCAAAGCCACTGAATTAGGTTTTGATTTTTGCGGTGTGGCAAAAGCAGATTTTCTGGAAGACGAAGCGCCACGCCTGGAGAACTGGCTCAAGAATGGGATGCACGGTCAGATGAATTACATGGCTAACCACTTTGACAAACGGCTCGATCCGCGCTTACTTGTTGACGATGCGAAGTCGGTTATAACGGTTTTGCTCAACTACTATCCTGAGCAGAAATTACCAGAAAGCGACGATGATTTTAAAATATCAAAGTACGCCTATGGCACAGATTATCACTTCGTTATCAAAGATAAACTAAAAGATTTGCTGGCCTATATCCATGAAGAAATTGGTGAAGTAGGCGGGCGGGCGTTTGTCGATTCAGCTCCGGTAATGGATAAAGCCTGGGCCAAACGGGCGGGATTAGGATGGGTTGGTAAACATACGAATCTGATTAACCGCGAAATCGGTTCTTTCTTCTTTATCGGCGAACTGATTCTCGACCTCGAACTGGAACCCGACGGTCCTATCACCGATTATTGCGGCACTTGCACTCGCTGTATCGACGCCTGCCCTACCGACGCCATTGTCGGGCCTTATGTGGTGGATGGCAGCAAGTGTATTTCTTACTTCACAATTGAACTGAAAGAAGCTATTCCCGAAGAAGTTAAGGGCAAATTTGATAACTGGATCTTCGGCTGCGACATCTGCCAGGATGTTTGCCCCTGGAACCGATTTTCCCAACCGCACAAAACGCCTGCCTTCGACCCGCATCCTGATTTGGTCGCGTTGACAAAAGGCGATTGGGAAGAAATTACCGAAGATGTTTTCCGGGAAATCTTCCGCCGGTCGGCGGTAAAACGAACTAAACTGGATGGCTTGAAACGAAATATTGCTTTTATAAAATAGCACCGGCCAGCTTTATGCTCTCTGTGCTTAGTGATGTTGGTTTCTCAAAACCGACAAGTGAGGTTTCTCAAAACCTCGTTTATGTCTTCTGGCGAGGTTTTAAG
>JANXVQ010000372.1 GCA_025351545.1 Spirosoma sp. | reverse complement strand
GCCAACCGAATCGGAATCGAAAGCCGAACTCGATCGTTTTTGCGAGGCCATGATTGCCATTCGTAACGAAATCCGTGAAATCGAAACGGGCGAAGCTGACCGGGTAAGTAACGTACTGAAACACGCTCCTCATACGGCTACTGTTGCGTTAAGCGATAACTGGACCCGGCCATATAGTCGCGAAAAAGCCGTTTATCCATTGCCCCAGGTTCGCGCCCGCAAGTTCTGGCCGAGTGTTAGCCGCATCGATTCTGCCTACGGCGACCGCAATCTTGTCTGTTCCTGTATTCCCGTAGAGGATTACGTAACAGAAGTTGCCGAAGAAGCAAGTGTAAGTCAACAGGCATAATTATTCTACGTAAGGCGGTCGGCCGCAGCCGTGAAAATCCGAGAGTTATGGACACTAAATGGTAGTCATAAATCGCGGATTTTCACGGCTGCGGCCGACCGCCTTACGTTAGAATAGTGCTCAATAAAAACCGATTGTATTCGTTAAAAGTAAGACCCGCCAAAATTTGAAGTATCTTGGGCGCGAACCGGCGATTTGCTTTTTTATTACTATGAGAATCAATACGTTATCTGTTCTGCTTGTGGGGTTAAGTCTGGTCTTCGGACTAATGGGCTGTAACTCGGCCATGCAGGCGTATAAAAAAGGTGTCCGTCATTATGATGCCGGGGAATATAATCTGGCCCTGACCGAATTCCAGAAAGCTGCCAAAGGTAATATTGACCCCGCCCGCCTGAACTATTACGCGGCTGAGTCCTACCGCTTATCGAACCGCTTTGGCGAAGCTGTCCCATTTTATCAGAAAGCCATTGAAGCCAACACAACCGAACCGGATGCCCGCTTTAATTATGCGTATGCCTTAAAATCGCAGGGAAACTACGCTGGAGCATTGGAGCAACTGCAACAGTACGTGGCCAACGCTCCGAAAACGGCGGCTAAAGCTACGCTCGATAAAGCTAAAGGCGAGGTTGAGACATTGCGGGCGATTGATGCAATTGCGAGAAATAAATCGTTGATCACTCTCCGCAATATGAGTAATCTGAACTCGCCGGGAGCCGAGTTTGCGCCCGTCGTGCGGGGAGAAGAATTAGTGTTTACTGCGTCTCGGAAAGAGCAGGTATATAAAAATAACGGCCAGCCCATGCTGGGTTTATATAAAGCCAAACTGAGTAAAGGATCGCCTGATGAGACCGGAAATACCGGTGGCGCATCGGGTCAACCCGAAGTGTTTAGCACGAATGTCTTTCAGGGCGATGTGAATGAAGGGACGCCCGCTTTCTCGAAAGATGGCAAGACCATGATTCTGGCGCGGGGTAACAACGGAAAACGTAAAGGCGGATTAGATGTTGACCTATACATCAGCCGATTAGGTGACGGAAATGCCTGGAGTCAGCCGTTGCGCCTGCCGATTAGTGACTCGACCGCCTGGGATGGTTCGCCTGCGTTTTCAGCCGATGGAAAAACGCTCTATTTTGCTTCAAATCGCGCGGGTGGGGCCGGTGGAATCGACCTTTATCGTACCAGTATCGACGCGTCGGGCCGTTTTAGCCGACCTGTCAATATGGGTCGTGATATCAATACACCGGGTGATGAGATGTTTCCATATGTCGGACCGAATGCGAAATTGTACTTTGCGTCGGATGGGCATCCGGGCTTAGGCAAATTAGACGTATTTGTGGCAACGCGTTCCGGAGGAGTTACGCGCGTTGAGAATATGGGCCAGCCAATAAACTCACCCGCCGATGATTTCGGACTGATTTACACCGAACCAACCAAAGGCTTCATCGCGTCGAACCGGGTGGGTGGCAAGGGCGACGATGATATCTATTTCTTTCAGGAGGGTAACAGTCCCGTTCCAGACTCAACTACAACCACTATCGCGCAAAATCCGCCGGGCAATGCCCTCAAAACGGTACGGTACTTTATTGCCGGAACGGTTTCGGCAAATGAAACCCCCGTTGCTCCGCTCGATTCGGCACGGGTCAGAATTCTGGACGATGCAACGGGTCAGCCAATTGCTGAGGCAACAACGGGCCAGCCGGGAACATTTGGGAAATATCCGTTGACAGAAGGTAAAGACTATACGATTCTGGCCGAGCGTCGGGGCTATCTGACCCATCGGGAGCAATTTACGATGCAGGGTAAACGCATTCCCGAAATCTTCCTGAAAAAGTCACAAACCGATACAACATTCAACGTTCCGATTTTGCTGGATCGATCAGTACTTAACAAAACGTTTGTGTTGGAGAATATCTATTACGATCTGGATAAATATAACATCCGGTCAGATGCTTCGCCCGAACTCGACAAGATTGTTGTGATTCTGAAAGATAATCCTACGCTCAAACTGGAACTTAGTTCACATACCGATAACCGATCGTCGGACGCGTATAACATGAAATTGTCGCAGAATCGAGCCAAGTCAGCCGTTGATTATATTGTGTCACAGGGTATTACACCCGACCGATTGGTTGCCAAAGGTTATGGTGAAACGCAGTTAGTGGTCAAAAACGCAAAAACAGAAGAAGAACATCAGCGTAATCGTCGGACAGAAATCAAGATTCTGGAATTGTAGACTTTTCATTAGTAAACATTCGTATAACCCGTTGGTTGATAGTGATATCAGTTAACGGGTTTTCTTTTTATGCAAAACGACAAACTGCGCCAATTCTTTGTGGTGTTTAGTATCATTGCACTCATCGTAATGAACTACCTGTCCAATACGGGTGCATTCGGTGGGCAAACGAATAAAGTGATTTCTGACAAATACCACACGCTGATTACCCCGGCGGGCTATGCTTTTTCTATCTGGGGAGTAATTTTTCTTGGCTTAATGGCTTTTGCTATTTACCAGTCCCTGGAGTCCCAGCGGGGAAATACACGTTTTCGAGCGGTAGGCTGGTGGGTAGTATTGAACGCGTTTTGTAACGCAATCTGGAGCCCGCTTTTCAATAATGAACGCATTGGTTTAGCGCTGCTGGTTATTCTGGTGATGCTATTCTCGCTGGTCGTTATCGAGCACCGCCTGTTACAACGGTTTAACGTTCCGCTTATTTCTGCCGATCCGGATGCAACACTTCCTGAGTCAACAGCTTCGCCGACAGAGACATGGCTGTCTCGCATTCCTTTTTCGATTTATTTCGGCTGGCTCACGGTAGCCACCATTCTGAATGTAACGGTGTATTTAAAATCGACAGATTTTAGTTTGATGGGCCTGAACGAGCAAACCTGGGCAATGGCCATGCTTGTTGTTGGGATGGTGGTTGGCACAGTCGTTTTTAACCGCTACCGGAGCGTGGCGTATATTCTGGTTTTTGCCTGGGCTTATGTGGCTATTGCCGTGGAGCAGCAAGGACATAGCCAAATTCAATTAATAGCCGGAGCGGGCGCGATTTGTGCTATCGGCCTGGCAATTGCTGGTCTTATCTCTCGAAAAATGCCCGCTTACAGTTAACGTGTTATGGGCGGAAGCCCGCACAGCCGAAAGCCAGTTGCCGAGCTACTTATTTTCTCTGACCACTAGCTTTCGGCTG
>JANXVQ010000656.1 GCA_025351545.1 Spirosoma sp. | reverse complement strand
TCATCCGTGTTTGCCTGGGCGGCAGTAGCTCGCCGAGCATGGTGCGGGCCTCGCCTAACGAGACGGACATCGGGAAGGAGGGCCGTCGGTCGCCCGGCTTATAGGTTTAAAATCCAACTGTTCTCGTATTTTTGCATTTAGAATTCAACTGAACATCGATATGGATTTATCAACACCTTTGACACTTCTTTTTTACGCGGTACTGCTAACGTCTGCGTTTATAGCTGGCCGCTGGTTAGAGCGCAAAGACCGCAAGTACTAATTCAGGTATCAGTGAGCAGTTATCGGTAAACAGACGCTGCCAAAAGCAACTGTCATTTGTTTACCGATAACTGTTAAACACGCCGGTGTTCCGGTGTTCATTGTTATGCTGGGTGCCCTTACCCGTTGGTCATTTAAAGTTTGGGGATGGCGAATCGTTGGCCCCACCCCAACCGTACCGAAAGCTATTTGGGTAGTGGCTCCGCATACGACCAACTGGGATTTTTTGCTCGGACTTGGAATCCGTCCAACCATCCACATCTGGATTCAATATCTCGCTAAAAGTTCTCTATTCAACTGGTATTCAGGCTGGTTATTCCGAGCGTTAGGCGGGCAGCCCGTTTACCGGAACAAGGCGAATAACTTAGTAGATGCAACCGTGGATGTATTCAACCAAAACGAATCTCTCCATATTTGCATTGCCCCGGAAGGCACCCGCAGCAATGTCGCCAAACTAAAAACGGGCTTTTATTACATTGCCCTCAAAGCGAACGTCCCCCTTATTCTGGTTGGTTTTGACTGGCCCCGCAAACTCATTCCCTTGAGTGAACCCCTGTACGTAACCGGCGATTACTCAACAGATATGGTGGCTTTCTACAAGTTCTTCTCCCAGATTCACGGTGTAAAAAAAGACTGGCTGAAACAGTGGGAAGAAACAGGCGTAATTGAGTAAGCAAAAGTTCAGAAGATAAGAACGTAAACTTGGTGGTAATGCCATTAACACAAAAAGGATCGGGTCATACCCGATCCTTTTTGTGTTAAAAATAGCGGCTGTTACTCCTCTCAACTGTTTGCAATAAAAAGAGCTTGCCGGATATATTGATAATCAGTGAGCTGACCAACAAGAAAACAGGCTAAATCTTTGGCCGTAATCTGTTGTCCGGGGAGATAGTCTACACCAACATTGATATTTCCGGTTGCGGGCGTCTGAACAATGTAGGGTAGCCGTACATATGTCCAATCCAAATCGCTATTCGTAAGTAATTGATACTCAATCTTCCGATCATCCATAAATAGCGGAAAGTTGAGTTGCATATAATCCGCTGCCTGCTTGGTTTTTACATCTTGCTGCTCGTTGCCAGTCTCGTAATAGCTACTCACAACTATATACCGGCTAATTTCGAACTCATGCATACTGTGCAAAAGTAATCCAGTTACTGTACTGAGCATAGCCGTATTTTCTCCTTTTGGATTGCCAAGTGTGCTAACCAGCGCTTCGCACCCTTGCAGCAACGTCTGAATAGACATGGGGTTTCGCGCATCACCCTGAATGATTTCTAACCGTTCATCCAGTAAATCGAATTGCTCAGGATGTCGCAAGAGTAACCGAACACGGTAACCCGCCTTCAGCGTTTCCTCAACTAAAGGGCGACCTGCTTTACCGGCACCACCTAAAATAGCTATTGTTGACTTGAGATTAATTGCCATGAAACTACTATATTTTTGACTGTATATGAGAGCTAATGCTCTTATTAACAGCCGAATGAATGGCAATCAGCAGCGTACAAGTAAATACGTTAGCTCGCACAGGGGCTACTGACTGATACCATGAAATAGGAAGGAAATAGAGACTGCCTGCCCGAGTTGGGCGAGATCAGTCGGGCTGTTCGCTTTGGACAATAGGCATCGTCACTTCCATAATATGGAAGCAGGAACAGGCAGATTATATGTTAGCAGACTTGAATAGGATGAAGGTAGGCAATACGAATCAAAAAACCTTATACTGCCTTTTTGTGTTTACGCAACTCCTCGACCATTAACCGGCCGGCCCGTTCTGAAGCACCGGGTCTACCCATTTTTTTCTGCACACCAATGTAGCCAGCCAATTGTGCATCCCGGCGTGTTCCACCCGGCAGAATAGCACGAAGTTCGGCGGTAATACGGTCGGGGGTAAGATCACTTTGGATCAACTCGATTACGATTTCTCGATTCTCAATCAGATTCACAAGCGAAATAAATGGCACGGCAATCAGGTGTTTCGCAATGGCATATGATATGCCCGTTGTTTTGTAGCAAACCACCTGCGGAATAGTCAGGAGCGCTGTTTCGAGGGTGGCGGTGCCCGATGTAACGAGCGCAGCCGTTGATATATGCAATAGATCGTAAGCCGCATCACTAACCCGGAACACAGTTGGATAATCAGTTAATAAGCTGTCGTACAGCGAATCAGGCAAATTACTGACTGTGCCAACCACGAACTGATAATCAGGAAACTGGCGGGTAACACTTAACATGGTTGGCAATATGGACGTAATTTCCTGACGACGGCTACCGGGAAGTAAAGCGACAACGGGACGATCATCCAACCCTGTTTCTTCCCAAAACCCAGCCTTAGGATGAAATTCGGATAAAGCATCGAGGAGTGGATTGCCGACGTACTCAACATCATACCCGTATTTGGCAAAGAACTCGGTTTCGAAAGGTAGAATCGTGAACAGTTTATCAACGTTCGCCTTTATCTTGAGTGCCCGTTTCTGGTTCCAGGCCCACACTTTGGGCGATATGTAATAAAACACCCGAATGCCGTGTTTTTTGGCAAACCGGGCCATACGGAGATTGAAACCGGCGTAATCGATCAGGATGAGCACATCAGGACGGTGTGCCAGTAAATCGGCCTGACACTCACGTAAAATCCGGCGAATAGTCCCAAGATTCTGGACTACTTCCAGAAATCCCATGAATGCCATTTCGCGATAGTGACGTACCAATAGCGCCCCGGCAGCTTCCATCTGCTCACCACCATACCCCCGAAAAGTGGCCTCGGGCCGGTCTGTTTTATGGTCGTACTGACGAATAGCCCGAATTAGGTTAGCGCCGTGCAAATCGCCGGAGCGTTCACCCGCAATGAGGTAGTAAGTCATAATTCCTGTACAGACGCAACGTATGGCGTCTCTCTATTCTCCGAAATAATCCACAAAATTTTTCGGGGTTTCGTAGAGTCTAAGTTGGTGTAAGTGAGCATCGGTAACGGGTTCGAGTGCGCCTTCAAGAATCTTCCAGATTTCCATGATAAAGATTTCGCAACTGGCCATTTTGCCCTGCATGAAATCCACATCAAGGTTCAGATTTTTGTGATCCACTTTCTCGATAACCTCCCGTTTGACAATATCGCCCAGCAATTTCAGGTCAATAACAAAACCGGTATCAGGATCGGGTTCGCCCTTTACCGTTACAATTAATTCAAAGTTGTGCCCATGCCAGTTTATGTTCGCACAAGGACCAAATACCTCTTTGTTACGCTCTTCCGACCAAGCCGGATTATAGAGCCGGTGAGCCGCGTTGAAATGTTCAATTCTGTTAATATAGACCATTGTTCTGGTTTAGATGGGGCGGTTGCCAGAAACGCCAATTTGAAAAATAGGCCACAAAGGTACAAACTGTTTTATCGCAATAAAAGCAACGTTTGTTATCGAACGTATGGCCGGTACCCATAAAGCCATAGAAGAAAAATACAATTTAATCAGGAAATACGCTATTCATTTGTCCATATAAAAACGCGTATCTTTACAACCGTTTTCGCTTCGTTTACACTGATACTTACCTAATTATCACACAAATACGTTCACGACTACCACTTTATGATTATCGTTACGGGAGCCGCCGGTTTTATTGGAAGCTGTTTGATCAGCAAGCTGAATCAGGAAAATTTCAATTTCATCATTGCTGTTGATGACTTTTCACATCCTGAAAAAGAAGCCAACCTAGTCGGGAAACGGATTCAGGAACGGGTAGACCGGGAAGTATTTTTCGACTGGCTCGACCAGAATTACCACGAGGTTGAATTTATTTTTCATATTGGTGCCCGCACCGATACAACCGAGTTCGACCGCCAGATCTTTGAGCATCTGAATGTTGAGTATTCCAAGCAAATCTGGAATCGCTGCATTCAATATCAGATACCGCTCGTTTATGCCTCATCGGCAGCAACTTATGGTTTGGGCGAATTTGGGTATGACGATAATGAGTCGCTAATCCCGCAGTTGCAACCCCTCAATCCATATGGCGACTCGAAAAACGAATTCGACATTTGGGCATTGGAGCAGGAACGTAAACCATTCTTC
>JANXVQ010000648.1 GCA_025351545.1 Spirosoma sp. | reverse complement strand
AAAGTGTTTGTAAGTTTGTTGTTCGTAGGCAGACCAGTTTGGTTCAACTATCAGACAGACACTACGAACAACAAACCACAAACCCGTTCCGTGGATACCCTTGCCATTGTTATTCTTAATTACAACGGGCAACCGTTTTTAGCCAAATTCCTTCCTACGGTACTTGCTAATGCCGATGGCCATCCGGTTTATGTGGCCGATAGTGCTTCTGTAGATTCGTCGGTGTTATTTCTTCGGGCTAATTTCCCCACGGTCCGTATTATTAAACTCCCCCGTAACGACGGCTATGCCGGTGGTTACAACCTGGCCCTCGAACACGTAAGAACCCATTATGGGGGCGTCACATACTATGTGCTGCCTAATTCTGATATTGAGGTAACACCCGGTTGGCTGTCGCCGGTGCTGGCATTACTGGACGCTAATCCGAAGATTGCCGCCTGTCAACCTAAAATCCGGTCGTACAGTGAACGGGAGTTATTTGAACATGCAGGCGCAGCGGGTGGCTTTGTCGATTGGCTAGGCTATGTATTTTGCCGGGGTCGGGTCTTTGCTACATTTGAAACGGATAACGGGCAATATGACGACAATCGGCAGGTGTTCTGGGCAACGGGTGCCTGTCTGTTCGTCCGAGCCGAGGTTTTCCATCAGACTGGTGGTTTCGATGCGTCGTTTTTTGCACATATGGAGGAGATTGACTGGTGCTGGCGCATACAACGACTGGGCTACGAGGTCTGGGCTTGCGGGCAATCGACAGTGTATCACGTTGGTGGAGGCACACTCCACAAATCCAACCCGCATAAAACTTATCTGAACTACCGCAATAGCCTATTTATGCTATACAAGAATTGGCCTGCCGATGGCTGTTTATGGCCTAAAATTCTGCTGCGTCTAGTACTGGATGGATTGTCGTCGCTGCTATTTCTGAAAGTTGGTCAATGGCGCGATTTCTGGGCTATTGTGCGGGCACATTTTGCCTTTTATGCTCACTTGCCGAAGCTCTATCGCCAGCGAAGGCTATTGAAAAATCAACAGACGACAGACGTATCTATATACCCGCGCAGCATTGTCTGGCAATACTTCGTGAAGAACAAAACGACGTTTAGGGAGATGTAGGCTGTATTGCCTGAACACAATCGTATCAAAACAGAATTTAACTAAATTATCTTCCGCTCGATATGACAGCCTCTAAGAGAATCATACACAGCCTTAGACAGTAACACTTAATTTACCACAATAATATTACAGTTCCCAGACTGTAGGGTGGGCGTGCCGACGCAGATGTTTCTTCATTTCCATCCAAAACGCAAGGATAAGGTATAGTATAACCGGCGATCCGAGAGTTAGAAATGACGTATAGATAAAATAGAGCCGAATACTACTGGCTGAAATATTCATTTTCTCGCCTAGTCGGGAGCAGACGCCAAATGCCTGACTTTCAACGAAATATTTAATCTTATCCATGCTTTTAATTTGCGAAGCGCATTTGTAAATAGTTATTGCAACCAGAAGAAGCTAACGAAAATTTTTAATAGATTGTTTGCCGTTTACACAAAAAGTCAATATAAACTTAGTGAAAATACCCAAAAAGTTAGCGTAATCTACTTGAAGTCGCAACATTTTTCTTTTCTTTGTGTTGCAACGGCATAATAGTCAAAAAGAGACATTTTTGCCATTAAATCCAACAAATTTCGCTGATTTTCAACTGTATACCTAATTCATGAGCCCAAGCTGAACGGTTGTCGATCTTTGTTGCTAACTGAACCTCTAAGTGTTTAATTGTTTAAGTTTTATGCAAACAGGTCTAGTAAAATTCTTTAACGAAAGTAAAGGGTACGGATTCATTGTTGAAGACGATACCAACCGGGACATATTCGTCCATATCACCGGTCTGAACGGTGTTACCGTTCGGGAAAAAGACCGGGTTCAATTTGAAGTGGTTGACGGCAAAAAAGGACTAAACGCCGTACAGGTGAAAAAGATAGAAGCAGATTATTAAGCCCCCAGCGCGTCTGAACACCAAAATATAACCCCGCCTAACAGTAGGCGGGGGTTATTTGATCTAATCGTATCGGTTTGACAGCACAGGGCGGCCAGTGGCCGGTTCAGTGGCACTACGAACGAGCCAACCTCCCGATGCAGACGTTCTGCGCTATCAACTTGCTATCACTAACAATATTACTCGGCCAGCCAGCTTTTCACTTCATCGAGCGTCGGCATTTTGGCCTCTAACTTTAGCTTTTTGCGTACGCCACCTAAGTCGTTAAACAGCTTATTTGGATTGGCCGCACGGAGTTGTTCTACGGTCATTAAACCCAGTTTCTGAACGGCCGGAACCCATTCTGCCGGAACCCCAACTGAAACGAAATCGCTTTCGTCCGATTGCTCCTGCTTTTTCTCAGGGCGCATCTGTGGAAAAAATAAGACATCCTGAATAGACGCCTGGTTAGTCATAATCATTGCCAACCGGTCGATGCCCAAGCCCACGCCTGCCGTTGGCGGCATGCCATATTCAAGTGCCCGCAGGAAATCTTCATCCAATGCCATTGCTTCCTCATCGCCCCGTTCGGCCAGGCGCAATTGCTCCTCAAATCGCTCACGCTGGTCTATAGGGTCGTTTAGCTCCGAGTAGGCGTTCGCAATTTCTTTGCCGTTACAGATAGCCTCGAACCGCTCTACCAGACCGGGTTTACTACGGTGCTTCTTGGTCAACGGCGACATTTCAATGGGGTAGTCGGTGATGAACGTCGGCTGAATCAGGTTGGGCTCGCAAGCCTCACCAAACAACTCGTCGATCAGCTTCGATTTGCCCATTGTATTGTCTACTCGTATTCCCCGTTGTTCGGCTACCTGCCGCAAGTCGGCTTCTTCCATGGCCGATACATCGACGCCGGTATATTCCTGAATGGCTTCAAACATTGTCAGCCGTTTCCAGGGACGCTTGAAATCAATGATGTTTTCGCCAACAGTAACTTTGGTCGTTCCAGCTACGTCCAGTGCCACTTTCTCCACCATCTCCTCAATGGTATCCATCATCCAGAGATAATCTTTGTAAGCGACATAGAATTCAACCTGTGTAAATTCCGGGTTATGGGTCCGGTCCATGCCTTCATTTCTGAAGTCTTTGGCAAATTCGAACACGCCATCATACCCGCCCACAATCAACCGTTTGAGGTATAACTCGTTGGCAATGCGCATATAGAGGGTCATGTCGAGCGAGTTATGGTGCGTGCTGAATGGCCGCGCGGCTGCTCCGCCATGAATGGGTTGGAGAATTGGTGTTTCAACCTCCAGGTAACCCTTTTCGCTCAAAAACTGCCGAATCGAGTTGACTAGCCTAGTCCGTTTGATAAATACGTCGCGTACCTGCGGATTCACGATCAGATCAACATACCGTTGCCGGTATCGCTGTTCGGGGTCTGTAAAGGCGTCGTAGGTTTCCTTTTCGCCTTTCTCATTCACAACTTCTTTTACCACCGGCAGCGGCCGGAGCGATTTATTCAGGATTTTGAATTCCCGAACATAAACAGACAGCTCGCCGGTTTTAGTGGTGAATACATTTCCCCGGATACCAATGATGTCGCCGATGTCCAGTAATTTTTTGAACACCGTGTTATAAAGCGTTTTGTCCTCGCCGGGGCAAATGTCGTCGCGCCGGAAGTAGAACTGCATCCGGCCGGTAGAGTCCTGTATTTCTGCAAATGATGCGCTGCCGCTGATACGAAACACCATCAACCGGCCGGCTAACTGGATATTACCCCAGCGTTCATCGCCGGAGAGGTCCATCTCGGGTACAATCCCGGCGCCGTCCGATTGAAAGGCCGCCCGGATGTCAGCGATGGTTGTGTTTACGTCAAATAGCTCGGCAGGATAGGGATTAATACCCATCCGCATTAATTCTTCGCGCTTTTGTCGGCGATTTATTTCCTGTTCACTCAGCTGCATGATAGTCAATGAGTCGGTCAGCCAGAAAGTTGACCAGTATTTTGAGGGCGCAAAAATAGTGAAAAGGATTGGCGTTTATAGTGATACCGTAAAGAAGCCATTGGTGGAGTTGCCAGACCGTTCCCATAATTTATTGTGAACCAATAGAGTTAATAGCTATCATTGTGATATCAAAAAGATATTATTTATCTGAACTAACGTTTACGGTCATGCAGGAGAAAAAACTTTCGTCCGTTTCTGGTTACCTATTTTTACTGGTTGCCTTAGTCTGTATTGGTTTAGCTGGTGTTGCTTTTCTTACACTGTTCAAACAGTACGGCCCCATTCCAGCGCTTTTGCTGATTTTTGTCGCTTTTTTCATTCTGAAAGGCATCGTTATTATTTATCCGAAAGAAGGAATGACCGCTACCTTTTTCGGCGACTATGTCGGATCTATTAAAGAAACGGGCCTACAGTGGGTAAATCCACTTTATAATAAAACCAAAATCAGCCTGCGCGCCCGTAACCTGAATGGACAAACCCTGAAGGTCAACGATAAAATGGGTAATCCCGTCGAAATTGCGGCTGTGGTGGTATGGCAGGTAAAAGACACCGCGAAAGCGTTATTTGAGGTCGACAATTATGTAAACTTCGTGCAGATTCAGTCCGAGGCAGCCGTACGGAAATTAGCCAATTCTTACGCGTATGACCATATGGAAGACGAAACCTCGTCGGTAACACTGCGCGACAGCACTGGTCAAATTAACCTGTTTCTGGAGCAGGAATTAAACGAACGGCTCGAACGGGCAGGGGTCGATATTATTGAAGCCCGCGTTAGTCACTTAGCCTACTCGTCCGAAATTGCCGGAGCAATGCTACAACGCCAGCAGGCTTCGGCCATGATAGCGGCTCGTCGGCTAATCGTTGAAGGGGCCGTTGGTATGGTTGAAATGGCTTTGGAACGCCTTGAGAAAAATGG
>JANXVQ010000638.1 GCA_025351545.1 Spirosoma sp. | reverse complement strand
AATTGATATTCGTTTATTACAGCCGGTATCTCGTCGTAAGAAAAAGTATTTTCGGTTTTCGTGCGTGATACGTATTTATACGAAATTCCCAGATCTGTTAAGGCCACTGTAACGGCCTTAGAAGCGCCACCTGTGCCAAGTACTAACGCCTTAAGACCAACTGATGTACGATTGAGTGCTGACAGCCAATCAAGTAGTGATTGCCTGAAGCCAAAGTAGTCGGAATTGTAGCCTGTTCGCGACCCATCTGCTTCTAACTTGATCACGTTCACCGCTCCGATCTTTTCGGCTGAGGCATCCAGCCGGTCCAAATATGGCAGTACGGCCTGTTTATGCGGTATCGTAACATTTAAACCACGCAAACCGGGCATAGTCAGCAGATCTGGCAGATCTATAACGTTGGGCATCTCGAAGAGATCATATTGGCTGTTGGCAATAGCTTCGCGAGTAAATTTTTCAGTAAAGTAGCGTTGCGAAAACGAGTGCGTGAGCGGGAAACCGATAAGGCCGTAGCGGATCATGGTCATAGTTTAAAAACACTATGCCATCGCTGAGAACAATGGCATAGGTTACACAATGTAGAGCGGTTTACGAATTATCGAGACCGTTTCTTGAAAAATTCAAAAATAATGGGCAGCACAGATAGACCAACGATGCCAAACACTACTAACTCAAAGTTTTTCTGAACGATAGGGAAATTGCCGAAAAAGTAACCTAGTAGTGCAATACTTGTTACCCAGAGTATAGCTCCCATGATGCAGAACTTAATATAAGTGCCATAAGTCATGCTTCCGGCCCCGGCGACAAATGGCGCGATGGTCCTTACAATAGGAATAAATCGGGCGATAATAACCGTCCGTCCGCCATATTTGGTATAGAACTTCTCTGTTTCGTCGATGTACTCCCGCTTGAAAAACAAGATTCGCTCCCGTGACTTGATCTGCGTTCCCAAGAACTTACCGACAAAATAGTTGACGTTATCACCTAGTAAAGCGGCTACAATAAGTAGCGGAATAATGATCCAAACGCTCAAGTCATTGGTAGGCCGGGCGGCTAAGGCTCCGGCGGCAAACAGCAGGGAGTCGCCGGGAAGGAGCGGCATAACAATTAGCCCTGTTTCAGTAAACACAATTAGGAAGAGGATGGCATACAGCAGCACACCATATTCATTTGCCCATAGATCGAGGTAGCGATCAAGATGAAGCAAAAAATCAATCAACGATTTGATGATATCCATAATAGGAGACTATAGTGTGGAGATAGATGATGATTATAGACGACGCACGTTCTATACTATTAACCACCAATCACTAATTATCTAAAAATTGCGAAAAAGTATCGCCCCGGAGACCTAATCGAATGGTTTCCAGAGGAATAACTTCATGAGGGGCGATATTGCCAAGATTTACGTTAGCACCCAATAGTTTGACAAACCAAACCTGCTGTTCCTTTTGGGGAGCTTCCCACAAAATACTTTCGGGTGGAACCTGGGTTAAAATTTCTTCAACTAATCCCTGCCGGACTTCACCACTCGCCCGAAACAGGCCAACAGTACCACCTTCGCGGGCCTCGCCAATAACTTTCCAGGCACCCGCCTGTAGTTCTGACTTCATCAATTGAATCCACTTGTAAGGCGGAATAATTTTAGCCTCATCTTTAGAGCCTACTTCCGAAAGCACAATTACCTGCGTAGCCAATGTACGAATGTATTCGCATTTGTCATCCTGGTTCATATCAATGGAACCATCCGACACCTCGGCGTACTTCATTTCGTACCTGTCTAACAGCTTACGGTATTCATCGAACTGCTTTCGGACTATAAAAGCCTCAAACAAAGTCCCACCGAAATAGACAGGAATACCAGCATCGCGGTAGATTGCTAGCTTTTCCTTTAGTTTTGGGGTAACAAACGACGTTGCCCAGCCCAGTTTAACGATGTCTGTGTGTTCAGCAGAGACAGATAGGAAATCCTCTACTTCCCGAAGGCTTAACCCTTTATCCATGACCATGGTTAACCCGCTTTGGCGAGGTTTATCGGTACGATCGGGTATCTGCGTAAGCGTATAATTCATGCGGAGTAATTACGTAGTCTTCTTAAAAACGCCCAAAAATAGTACAAGTCTTGAAAAACTCCCAAGAAAGTGCATAGATAATAGCATCTTATAGGGTTCTAGCTTAGTTAAATACTATTTTTACCAAAGATGAACAAAACTATTAACCCCCGGCTCGATTTTTTTCGCTCCCAGATCGGTCATAACATGAGTAACAGCCGATCACCCTTTGGTGGATGGCTCAACGGTACTATACGAGCAGCAGAATATGGCCGGTTGGTAGCTGACTTTATTGTTCGGGAGGAAATGACTAATCCAGCGGGGGTGCTACATGGTGGTGCTGGAACTGCTATTCTGGATGATTTGATTGGCGCTATGGTTTTTTCACTTGGTCGCGAGTATGCTTATACATCTGTTAACCTGACAATTGATTTTTTGCACGCAGCCCGGAAGGGCGATATCGTTACGGCAACAGCTGAAGTAATTCGGGAAGGAAAAAACATTATTCACTGCGAAGGTCGTATTGTTGCTGACAACGGTAAGATTATTGCCAAATGTGCTACTAACCTAATTCAGACATCTATTAAGTTAGAGCAATGATAAATGAGGATGGCGGATGACTGATATGTTACAACTTGTACGATCCTTCGTCCAGCGCTTCAAACCGGGATGATAGGTTATCCGTATGATGAATCAGATAAAAAGTAAATCGTGAGGCATCTGAACAAAGCCAGATGATTGAGGAATAGTCCTGTTTATTTGATGTTACTAACCTTGTGCCAATTAGTGAAAGTTGAAGCAGGCGATTGTTTAAAATAGAAGAAATCAAGGAAGAAGTAAGAAAATGCCGGGGAATTAGTATTTGTTTATCGCCGAAAGGGAGAATTATTTTTTTATCACCTTATTCTCACTATTATTGACCATCAATAAAAAACCAGACAGTTTTGAACACAATCCCATCAGATTAGTAGTAGTAGCAATAAAGGAATTCACTTTGTTTGGTGACGGCCAAATTGCGCGACGAAATAGACTGTAATTTTACTGATACAGGATTATTTCGTAATAGATGTTAAAAAAAAGTGGAAGAATGAATTAAGTTTTGCAATTCTGCCTTAACATTGCAAAAAAATAGTGAACTAAGGGGCCATTCGTTGATACAACTCATTGAATGACCTGTGTGGTGGCCAAATTCATTTGGCTATAATTTAAGGATAAGGCGATTTCTTGGGTGGCAAACATTTATTTGTTGAAAACTTGAGAAACATTTGTCTGAAAAGCTAGTCATAGTACAAAGCGGGTATTCAAGTAAGCGCTTTTGCATGGATAATTAGCTGACAGTTTAATAAGTCCACTCGTTTGGTGGATAAGCCGTTCCCTAAATTTCCATAGCCACACTTGGAAAAATAAAAGTTTAGTTACAAACATTGCGTCAAATTAACTCAATAAATATGCGAACATTTATCCAACAACACCCCATGAGGATGCTGGCTGGACTCGTGTTGCTAAGTTTTGCACTACCTTCTGTTAGCCTTGGTCAACAGGCTGATACGGTCCGGGTCCGACCCGCTACAGTAAGCCCATCAACGACCGCTCCAAGCGGGAGTTACATGCGTGAAAATATCTATCGCTTAGGTAAAGGTATTTATACCGATACCTTACGTCGAGGTGATTTCAAAGCGCAGGCCAGTGATGTAGCCGAACTAGATGATTGTGACACGACCTTTCAAACATTCATCTTAGTAAGGCGACTGTCGCCTTGGCGAGTTGGCTTATTCGCCGGTCCTAACTTTGCTTATTGCGGTACGTGGGAAAACACTTTCGGCCCCAACAAACGTGATAAAACGCTGTACAATGGAGCTGGATTTAACATCACGGCTAACATTGATTACTTCCTGACACCGGCTACCCGTCGTCTCCGCTTTGGTATAGGAGCGTCTTTCGGTTATCAGAACTACCTTACACGTAGTATCTATAGCGATTACTTGTATGGTTTGGCTGCCGCACGGGGCTTCAATCGTGATCAGGTAACGATCAACCAGCGTGCTTCGGAAGATATGTTCCTCACAGTTGGTCCGGTAATGACCTTCACACTGGCTCGAAGCCGTCGAAATCCTGATGCAACTACATTTATCGAATTAGGAGCTCGGGGAGGTATATTCCGTACAGAAGCGGCTACGATCGCTGCCTTTACGCCATCGACGTTAAGCTTACCAGCTATACCTTCTTTTGTAGGAGGAGGTGGACTTCTTCGGTCGGTTAACCCTAGTTCTAATCTTTATCACTTAGGTGTTCTGGGTTCTGCCGCTATCTTCTTCCCATTACGTAACAACTGGAATATCGGTGTTCAAGGCCAGGGCTTTATTACGCAGATAAACTACCTGATTGTTAATGGAGTTGATGATCAATTGTATGAGTTTAAGCGGAAGCATGGTGGTTTTACTGTAGGTCTGGCAGTTCGGAAAGGATTCATCCAGAAGAAGCTTATACCAAAAGCTCCAGTGTCCTGCCCAACTTGCAATGAGGTGCCTGCATTGAATGTCCGCTTCAATGGCGCTTCTCTCAAAGGTGCATCACTGTCCTTTGTTGATAATAGCGCTAACGCACAGCAATCAGCTCCTGTCAATACGGCTACTACGGCTCCTGTTATCAGCTGGCGCAGCACAACGCCTAATCCAAGAAACGAGACTTTTACCGCTCGTTTGTACTACCGCTCGGATTCAGTAGTTGCCGGTGCAAAAGATCAGGTGATCGCTCAATTGGAAAATACGACCGATACGACGCTGACCTTCCCAACGTCGTATTTCTCGAACGGTCAGGTAAATCCTGGATTCTATTATGTAACGGTTCACAACAAGCAAGTAGCCAAATGTGGAACCTGTATGAGCGAAGTCGCTACAACAAGTTTTGCAAGCATTCGCCCACGGGCTACAGCTGCTCCTGAATGTGAGTATCGTCATAAATTGGAACGTCTGGAGGTTTACTATCGTACTCCATACACACGTGAAGTGGCTAACATCTGTTATTGTAATGGCACTATCACCTCAGTTGGGGACACTGTTACTCGCCTTCGCTATCGCGGTCTGAACCGTAGCCTGGCAACCAGTACGGTTGAGTTCGATACGAATACTGTTATACTGAATCTTAGCCAACTGCCAGGTGGTTTAGCCCAGCAGCTTCAAGCTGAGAAGGCTAAAATTGAAAGTGGTAACGCCATTCGCTACAAAGGTCGCCGTGTACGCCCACAAGTTCAGTACTTCCGCGCAGTGTTCACCGTTACGAAACTTCCATGCAATGGTCAGCCTGAGCAAACAGTGGGTAGCTTCAACACAACGATTAGCGATAACAGCTACTCGATCACTGACCTGAAGCCACTGACAGATGATCAGAAAGCTAAGTTACTGGCTCCGCCAGCACCAGTTAAGAAAAAATCGACGCGTCGGGCTGGTAACAGCGGTCGTCGGTCGGATGTAATATTCGGTGTTGAATAATAAAGTAGCATGAAAATAAAAAAACCGGGAGCCAACGCTTCCGGTTTTTTTATTGATGAAGCTGTTTAAACTTTAAGAAAAATCCCCAAAGCTGTGTGAATTTTGAGGTGCGAACTTTCAATAAACACAACAA
>JANXVQ010000598.1 GCA_025351545.1 Spirosoma sp. | reverse complement strand
CTCCCCTGAAACCAGGAGAGGGGTGTGGAATTGGCCTTTTCTAGCCCCTCTCCTGGTTTCAGGGGAGGGGCCGGGGGTGGGGTAAAATGCCCCAGAATTTATGATTACCTACTTAAAAACTAAAGCCCCAGCTCTACCGACGGGTCCCAGAACACCGTTTTAAAATCAACGACCCTGTCGTTTTTAATCTGAACACCTTCATTTTCCAGAAGTTGCTGCATTATATTGGGTTCGCCAAAAAAGTGTTTGCCTGATAATACACCAACACTATTGACAACCCGGTGCGCAGGTATATCGGGTCGGTTATGACAGCCGTTCATTGCCCATCCCACCATTCTTGCACCAGCCCGCAGGCTTAAGTAGCGGGCAATGGTGCCGTAATTTGTAACGCGTCCTTTCGGAATTAGACGCACCACCTCATAAACTTCTTCAAAATAATCACGCTGTTCAGGCATAGCGATGAAAGTATTTTTTAGCTAAAACCTATTTTGACAGTAGTACAAAGCACAAGATAATAATCAATTGAACGGCATAATGTAAGTCAGACGACATATAGAGCAAATGTCGAATCGTTAACTTCGGGCTGATGATGGTTGACAATTCTGGCAGTTGCTCTAAAACGGACTATCTAAATTCATTAAAAAACCTTCTTCCAAAGCAACGCCTACCAGTGCCGAAACAAGTGATTCTGTAACCGCTAATGAGGTAATAAGACTATCGGCCGTATACCCGTTAAAGTATTTTTCGTAAACTACTTCGTTTCGGTATATAATCAGAAATGAGGTGATATCGGACTGTTGTAGAAAAACCAACGATATAAAAACAGTAACGCTGGCAGAAACTATTTCTATTGATAAATATCTACCTGTAAGCTATTCTACAATCGAGGCATTTATCTATATCACCCTGTCTATATATGCCGCGGTGTAGTTGTGTTTAGTCAGTTTCTATGGGTTTAGGAGCTAACGGGTCAACTGATACGCTAAGCAAACCACCCATAGTCAACTAATTGGTTTACTGGTAAATCAGCCAGAATCAGTAAGTATTTACGGGGATATTTACATTTTTCTTACTAGTCAGCAATCACTCAGCAACATTTTTCTCTTCAATTGCCTTCGCCAATCGTCCATACCATTCGTTGCCGTATGCCCGAACGAGAGCTTCCCGGACAAACTTATAGATAGGTACATTTAACTGTTCGCCAAGACCACAAGCGGGACTACAAATAGACCATCGGTCGTAGTTCAGCGCGTGGAAGGACTCATATTTAGTGATGCGAATCGGGTACAAATGGCACGAAATGGGTTTTTTCCAATCAACTTTACCGTCGTTATAGGCTTCTTCAATACCACATTTCAGAATTCCCCGGTTGTCCCAGGTAGCATATACACACTCTCGCCCACCAACCGTGCTGGTTACAAAACCGCCGTCACCGTCGGATTCGTAGCCGCCCTTTTGTTCGATGACCCGAATACCTTCCGGAGATAGATAGGGCTTTACATCTTCGTAAATACGGTCCAGGATAGCGGGTTCTTCTCCCTCCAAAGGCGCTCCCATATCGCCTTCAACACAACAAGCTCCTTTGCATTTATCTAAGTTACAGACGAAAAACTTTTCGGCGACATCGTCGCTAATGCAGGTATTGTCAATGAGTATCATATACGTAAAGATACGCGGTGCTCAACAAATTTTGAAAATAAATCACTGTTTATACAAAAGCCGCCCCATACCGGAACGGCTTTTGCACACAAGAAGAGATCGACAATTAAGGCTTTATAATTTTAATTTTCTGCCCCATTTTAACGCCTACATCTGTCAAATTATTCCACGACTGAATTTGCTCGATGCTTACCCCATAAATCTGGGAAATACGAAACATCGTTTCGCCTTTCGCCACGGTATGATATGTCACTACAGATTGTGACTCCGATTGAGAAACCGTTTTTGCTGTTGAGGATGGCTGTATCGTTCGGCCTCCCGGTGTAAGTTTCACCGTCAGTTTCTGACCAATTTCAAGTTTATCATTCGTTGTCAGATTATTGAGTGCGAGCAAGTCGTCAACCGTCAGGCCGTAAAGTTTAGAAATGCTGTAATACGTCTGCCCTGGCTCAACGATATGCGATGCCGCCGACCGACTAACAACAACGGGCGACGTTGCAGGACGTGTTGAGGTGGATACAGACGGCGAATTTGTCTTGGGTTCAGAGGACATAACGGGCGCTGTAGGGCGAGTTTCTGTTTTGGTAACGGCGGGTGGCGCCGGACGCGGTGGTGCTTTAGTAGGTGTTACGGTCGTTGGAACCGTTAGTGACCCATCGGCCTGCTGCTCACGAGGTCCCTCATACTTGCCCACGTCAGGGCGGCCCATGTCAATTTCCGCAGCCGGAGTTGCCTTAGGGCTTGTAGTGCTGGTATTAATTTTCGGCGTTGTCATCACCATACTGTCGGTGGGCTTGTCTCGCACTGGAGTAGTAGCAACAGGCACCTCCTTTGTTGATTGCGGCCCTTCAGGTGTTCTAACAATAACCACCCGTTGAGATCCATCAGTACTTTCTGAGCGAGTCGTAGTCGTTGGCACAGGTCGGCTAGCGGGCGCTGTTGAATTTGGACTTGGCTGAATAGACGGGCGTTGGGGCTCCGCCCGTTGAGGAGTGGCCGGGTCTGATGTGCCATCATTAGGCGTAACACCACCGTCTACCAGTTTTGGTTGGTACAATTTCCGCTCCGAGGGATTTCTTGGAACGCCTTCGTTGCCATTTACAGTCCGGGGCTTCCGGTCGATTGGCGTAGCCGAGGCTACAGGCTGACGAGCCGGGGGTGTTGGCGTCTGATCATAAACCGGGGGCGTTGGCGCGTTAATAATTTCGACAGGCTTGTTGGCCGGCCGTCGTTCGCGGAGCCACATTACCCGGCCAGTAGCCAGTTTCTGTATTCGGTCCAGGCGATTATAACGCATTAACTTCTTGAGCCGAATGCCGTAACGCTGCGAAATACTCCGGGACGTTTCGTCTTCGCGAACGGTATGAAATGGCACCAGAGCTTTTTTACGTTTCTTGGCCAAATAATAAACGTCATTGACCAATATTGCATCTTGGTCACTCATATCATTATAGCGCAGAAAGCTTGACAGGCTAGTTTTGGCTTTCCTCGCCAGCGATCCAGCATTGTCACCCGTCTGCGCCTGAATACCTGGTAATCCGTTAATTTCATACAAAACCGGGTCGTTTTTGCTACTCAAGCCCGTTGTAACCCGACGCAATACGGGGAAACCAACATCACTCTGAACAAAATCGGGCGTTTTTTTCGAGCTTACATTAACGATTTTCTGCCGAACATCATTTATTTGATCGCTCACTACGGGCACAGCTACAACATACGGCTTGTCGGTTGGAACACCATCACCTAATACCCAACGGTTGTATTTCCGGAGTTCAAATTCATCTACGCCCAGTTCTTCAGCGATGGCCTTCATGGTTTTCCCTCCGCCATTGGGGTATTCGATGAGCGCAAACCGGTTGCTCGTCTGATGAAATTTCAAGGCATTTTCAATCGCCACTTTGTGCGCAAAAAAACGCAGAATATAACGGTCGGTTTTACCATCCAATGCGACCTCGCGGGCATATGACCAATCGGGCGGAATCAGTTTGGCAATACCTCCCGCACCAAGATAATAGGAATAGAGCGAAGCTACCCAGTTGTTAAACTGCACGTTACTCTTTTTTAGATATTTAGCCGCGCCGTGCGTGGAGGCCGTAATGCTCTTGCGCTCGTCGATTTCTTCATCCACACGCAGTCCATTGTCCACAGCGGTTTCGCGTTTAAACTGCCAGTACCCTACCGCCGTCGACGACGATACCGCATCGGGTGTAAGGGAACTCTCCTGAACGGCGAGGTATTTAAAATCGGTTGGTACGTCTTCGTCAATAAGAATGGACTCAATCATTGGAAAGTACAGCACCACCCGGTCAAGTTTAGCGGTCCAGTATTGCCGATTGGACAACAGTGCATTAACATCCTGCTGCACAATTCGCCGGGCTTCAGGGTCCAATCGCACCGAAATATCGGCAAACGTCACTTGCTCCGGTACAACCGGAACCGAGAAAGATTGCGCCGAAACAATCAGAGTTATCAGAACAAAGCAAAGAGTCAGAAAATGTGATAGTTTATTCATAAACAGTAATTCTTAAATCGTAGATCAATTCTGTTTTCTAAGCATCATAATCCCGTCTCGCACGGGCAGTAACACATTCTCTACGCGCGGATCAGCATGAACTTTTTGGTTAAATGCCTGTACAGCGAGTGTATCTGAGTCCAATAATTTTATGGGGTCAACAACCTTGCCACTCCATAAAACATTGTCGGCCAGAATGAAACCACCTGGTCGCAACTTGTCAATTATCAAATCGAAATAAACAGATAGATTCCGTTTGTCAGCATCAATAAACACCAAATCAAACGTTTCGTTAAGGGTTGGCAGTATATCTACAGCCGTCCCAAGTCGAAATTCAATTTTGTCGTTCAGGGGTGATTGCTGCCAATAGGATCGGGCAAAGTCTTCGAGTTCTTCGTTGTGGTCAATGGTAATAAGTTTCCCATCAGGCGATAACCCTTCGGCAAGGCAAAGGGCCGAATAGCCCGTGTATGTACCGATTTCAAGAATCCACCGAGGGCGAATCATGCACGAAATCATCGCCAGGAATCGGCCCTGTATGTGCCCCGACAGCATTCGGGGAGTTATTACCTGAGCGTGGGTATTTCGATTAAGCCGATGCAATAACTCACTTTCGGGCGAGGTATGAGCATCAGCATAAGCGGTTATATTGGAGGGTAAAAAATCCATTCGGCTATTCACCTGTTCACCAAAGCGGCAGGTTGTGCTGGTTTTAGTAAAAGTAATGGATAGATAGAACAAATTTGTAATCTGTGTGCCTAAATCCGGTTTTTTGAGTCAATCAAAATAGTTACCGGACCATCATTAACCAAGGATACCTTCATGTCGGCACCAAACTCACCGGTTTGAATCGGCTTGCCTAACTCCGTCGATAATTGTATAATCATGGCTTCGTAAAGCGGCACGGCAACGTCTGGCCGGGCGGCTTCGATGAAACTGGGCCGGTTGCCTTTTCTGGTACTGGCATGGAGGGTAAATTGGCTAACTAATAAAATATCACCACCAACAGCGGCCAGGTCGAGGTTCATTTTTCCGTCGGCGTCGCTGAAAATTCGCATGCCAACAATTTTTCGGCTCAACCAGTCAACATCTTCGCGGGTATCGGTATGCGTAATACCGAGCAAGATGAGAAAACCAGTCTCGATCTGACCCTTCATCTGATGGTCGATTAGAACAGAAGCTTGAGAAACACGCTGAATAACAGCAACCATATAGGTAACGCTTTAAGTAGTTCAGTAAAAGTACGTATTGATAGCGTATAGACTCTACTTTATACCGAAGGCTATTTAATGTACCGTTTCCTCAAAATTGTTTCGATAACAGCTTCATCATTAACTAACCTTACAATTATTTATCGCTGTTTTTTTTACAAAATGAGTGACATCTGGCAACCTATTTGATGTGAACTGACTAAAAGATAAAAAATATTCGGTCTGGTTAAACCCTTTTATAAGATATAGGTCATATGCTACAGGATTACTTTCTTAACTTTGGCGCCTTTTACGGATTAAAGACTTATGCATAAGACATTCCTTTTATTCATTATTATCATTGGTGCGTTGGTGGCCTTTTGTGGCTATTGGGCAATATTGATTGATTGGATTCGGGATTATTCGAGCGGTGTTTACAATCATAATTGTCTTGAAGCCGTACTCGAATCGGGTGCTTTGCTGCTTTACACTTACTTTGGCATCAAGTTTTTCCAGCGGCACGTGAATTCGTTGCGCTAATTAAAAGGCCGGATAAATAAATTGCAACTCCAACGTCGGGGAATCAGGGATGAAAAGTCCCCATAATTGTAGTACACATATGTGGTGGAAGAAAATCAAAGTATATAGTAAACAAATTCTAAAAGACGCCAATCTGGATCCCGTGCCGTTTGTAAAAGAACGTGTACGAATGGAACTTGCCCGGACAGTTCTGGAACCGCTACCAGTTACTCAAACTGACCAGGGAAATCAAGTCGAGTTTCAGGTCGATGCCATTGTCCTGTCAATTCCGGTATGGCAAACCATAAAGGCAGAATTAGAAGCTCTATCAGTAATCGTTTCGCCCACCCAACGCGACACGATTACTAGACTTATTAATTCGATTGAAAATGAATAGATTCTGGTTTGCCTGCAAGCCTATGCTTTGCTGGGTTTTACTGCTCTCCGCTTTTGCCTGTCAATCGGGCAATAAGAAAGTTGACGATAAACCCGATGCCGTTCGTGATTTGCTTATTGACCGCGTCTTTTGGAAAACCAGTCCCGGCGAGGCCCCGGTTAATTTACATCGCTTCACAATATCAAATACGTCGCCACGCTATTCGTATAGTCAAATTGAGGTTCGATTCGATTATTACGACCGCGATCACCACAAAATCGACTCGTCAAAACAGACAGTCGAGCGGACGCTCGAACCGCGCGCAGCCATTGCTATAGGTGAGCTACGCGCGGGTCCGGCCAAGTCGGCAACAATCTCCGCAACCGTTATGGTTATAACGGCGGTTGGCAGCGAATTACCTCACTAGCAGCGGGCCTCGAAGGTATTTGTCCAGGAACTCTTTCACCGCTTTGTAGGCGGTGATTTCGTTTTCTTTTTTCACAAAACCATGTCCTTCATCAGAAAACGTGACGTACTCCACGGGCACTCCGTTTTTCTTCACATTCGCAACAATCTCGTCCGACTCAATTTTCAGTACACGCGGATCATTAGCCCCCTGAATGACCAGAAGCGGCTTTTTTATACGTTCGGTGTGAAACAAGGGCGACTTGTTATACAAGGCAACGGAATCTGTTTTGGGGTGGCCAATTTCCTTAAACATGGCGTCGCGTTGTGGTCCCCACCATTCGGGCATACTATTCAAGGTACGGAGCCAGTTAGCTACCCCAAAAATATCGACGCCAACGGCAAACTCGTCGGGTGTGAATGTTAGTCCTGCCAGTGTCATATAGCCGCCATATGAACCGCCCATAATGCCAATTTTAGCCGCATCAACGTAGCCCGTTGCGGCCAGAAACTTCTTCGATTCAACGCAATCTTTCAGATCAGCGTCGCCGTGTTTACGATCATCAGCGGCAAAAAACGTTTTGCCATAACCCGAACTACCCCGGTTATTAACGGCCAGCACCACATAACCGCTGTTGACCAAATACTGCACCAACGGCGAGTACGTCAATCGGGTTTGTCCGCCCGGCCCGCCGTGAATGGACAGAATTGCCGGAAGTTTTTCGCCGGATGTCACATCTTTAGGCTTATAAAGCAAGGCTGGCATCTCCATCCCATCGAACGATTTATAGCGAATCACTTCGCCCGACACCAAATCCTCCGCGTTGATTTCGGGATTTAACCCCCGCACCAAAGGCGTCGCTTTGCCCGATTTGAAATCATAGGCATACAGCGTCGCAGGTGAATTGGAACTGTTAACAAAGAACGTCATCCGGTTTTCGCTATCGGCGATGTTCACACCTGTTACATCGCCACCGGGCAACGCGGGCAACTTAACCGCCTGATTGGTGCGGGTATCAATAATTTTCAGTTCGGTACGAGCGTCGTTGTTAACCGACAGAACGCGGTAACGACCCTTATACGAGAGGTAATCAGCAGAGATATCCCAGTTTGCCTTGTCGAGCATAGTGCTCTGACCCGTCGCTAAGTCGTAGGCTTTTACATACGAAAATTCGTTACCGGCATCTGTCGAAATCAAAAGTTTCTTGCCATCGGGGGTGAAGCTGTCAGGGCCATTGTTTACCTCGCCTTCGTGCTTCGTCAGCAGTTTGGTTTCTTTGGTTTTTGTATCATACAGATACGTATCACTGTTGGCGCTGGTGGTAGTTTTTGCCAGAGCGATGTAGCGTTTGTCGGGCGACACGTCACCGGGAAAAAAGCCGCCCGGATTTTCAAAAATCAAAGCCGGTTTCATCGTGGCTAAATCCATTTCATACACATCGAAAGCAGCCTTGTTGCGCTGGTTCGACTGATAGAAAAAACTCTTGCGGTCGTGACTCAGACCACCATACTGAAATTTTGCTTTTTCGGCAGGCGTCAGGTCTGAAACAGCCCCATCTTTCTCGCGCAGATAAATGTGATTCAATTCATTACCGCCTTGATCACTGCTGTACAAAATTCGGCCATCGGGCAGGTAGCCAATCGCAAAAATGGCATTCGTTTTTGATGCTGTCAGTTGTTTGGGCTGGCCCGTTCCACTAAACGGAATTTCGTATAGATTAAACACGCCATCCTGATTACTGCTGAACAGCACGGTCTGCTCGTCGGGCGAAATATCGGCCCCACCAAAGCGGATGGTTTTCATAAATTGCTCAATCGTGTATTTGCGGGCAACCGCTCGCTTTGGCACGGGTCCGGCTACAACAAGACCAAAACTGGCGGCTAGGATTAGTACTAAAAATGTTCGTTGGGAAAAATGAATTTTCATGTGCAGGAAGTTTGAGGAGAATGAATTCGTTGCTGGATTAACCCACAGCGACCCAGACAAATTTGACGATTAAATTCATGCTTATCACCTGTATACGAAGATTTTATAAAAGAATTGAGGAAAAGGTAATTCCAAAGATCTATAGTTCATTTTCAATTTCTCCGGAAACGAACTACACACAAACAGTCAAAAGTAGGGGTAATTCAGATTATTAAATTGTTAAGAATTACCAATCACAACTTGGTAATATAAGGTACTTTTACGGCCTCGTACCAAGTTAATAGTTGTGACCCGTCTTCGATTTACATTCGCCCTGGTAACCAGCCTGTTAGTTAGTAATTTTAGCCTTACCGTTGCACAAACATCGCTTACACCCTCGACAACATGGGGAACCTGGCTAATTGGTACGATTCAATTGCCAGTCGGTGATAAAAAATGGGGCGGATTTGCCGAAGTACAGGCCCGAGCCAACGGAGTAGGCAGGCAATTTTTTTATAATGAGCTGAAAGCAGGTGTCAGCTACGATCTCGACAAAAATTTTTCGCTGATGGTAGCCGGTGGGCACTACGCTACTTTCGATTACCAGGCCCTGTCTGACGGGCCGCTCAACATCGAAAAGCGATTGTGGGAACAACTGATTATCAACCAGTATCTGACCCGATTGAAATTTGAGCAACGGTACCGGGTTGAGCAACGGTGGTTTAATTTTCGCGACGGCACGCAGCCCTATCGTAACCGTATTCGTTACCGGCTCAATATGTTTGTACCACTCAACAACCACACGATTACTGCCAAAACTACCTTTTTATCGATATACGACGAGATTTTTCTTAACCCAATCGGGCCAACGTTCGAGCGTAACCGGATTTACGCTGGCGTTGGGTATCAGTTCGATCAACGCTGGATTTTGCAAATCGGCTGGGTAAACCAGACCAATTATAATGCCGCTACGTTCGATCAGGGCATTTTTACACCGCAATTAGCAACCGGTAAAAACAACGTTGTGGTTGGATTGACCTACCGACTTAAACGCCAAAATACATCGGAGAGGCTCCCTTCGCAACCTGATTAATTCAAGACTTGGGAAATACAAAACCGGTGGATACCTTCTTTTTCCTGATGCGCAATACTCAAGCCATAACTGTCGCAAATTTGCCGTAATTCTACAAAGATTCCATGCGGCATCGGCCGGCCGACTACGGCATTTTCATAAGAAAGCCCTATATACCGGTTAGCTAACCAACGGCATTCGCTTTCGTTAATCTGGACACGTTTATTCAGCAAAAACAGGATGACACAATGGAATATAGACAATTGGGCGCATCGGGGTTAAACGTTCCGGTGTTGAGTTTGGGTACGGGTACATTTGGTGGCGGCACTGCATTTTTCAAAGCATGGGGCACCACGCAGGTTGATGAAGCCTCGCGGATGGTAAACCTTTGTCTGGATGCGGGACTAACATTATTCGATACGGCGGATGTGTATTCGCAGGGTTTGTCGGAAGAAATTCTTGGACAGGCTCTGAGCGGGCTTCGCGATAAAGCGTTGATTTCGACCAAAGCAACCTTCAAAATGGGAACTGGTCCAAACGATTACGGCTCTTCCCGTTTTCATTTGATAAAGGCCTGCGAGGACAGTTTGCGTCGATTGAAAACAGACTACATCGACATTTACCACATGCACGGTTTCGACGGAAATACACCGGTCGAAGAAACGCTGAGCGCACTGAACAATCTGGTCCAAAGTGGCAAAGTGCGTTACATTGCCTGTTCTAACTTTTCGGGTTGGCACCTGATGAAATCACTTTCGGTTTCGGAACGGTATGGCTGGTCTAAATACATAGCGCATCAGGCGCACTATTCGTTGCTCAGTCGTGAGTTCGAATGGGAATTAATGCCCCTGGCACTCGATCAACGCGTTGGAACCATTGTATGGAGTCCGCTATCAGCGGGGCGACTGGGCGGAAAATACCGTCGGGATCAACCACTTCCCAGCGATAGTCGTATTGCGCAGGGTGGCGGAGAAGGCCCGGCGGTTCCACCCGAATTTCTGTATGGTATTGTGGATGCGCTGGATGAAGTCTCAGCAGAAACCGGCAAAACGGTGGCGCAGGTAGCCCTCAATTGGGTATTACAACGGCCTACCGTTTGCAACGTGGTTATTGGTGCTCGAAATGAAGAACAACTGGTTCAAAATCTGGGCGCTGTCGGCTGGAATCTGTCGCTCGATCAGGTTAAAAAATTAGATGCTGCCAGTAACCGGGATGCTATTTATCCCTACTGGCACCAGCACAAGAACCCAACATTAAACCCTCGTCCTGACCTCTATCGGGAACGGCTATAGACTGGGGGTGCAATTCAAATTGTCGCTCTCTATTCGTAGTTTAGGGTATGGATAATAAATTGAACCTGACCTTTACGGAAGAAGAGTACATAGCCTTGGCTCGTCAAAAATATCAAGACCTACAAACCCTTAAAAGTAAGCCTGCCTTTTATGACTATGTTTTGGATAAGACAAATTTGAGAATCGGTCGTATCTTGAAATCGCCAGATTATCAAGATTATGAACGAACCCGTCCAAGAGTTGACCGATTCTCAGTGGAAACTTATTGAAAAAATTGTAGACGACCAACGCCAGCGATGGCATTCCTTGCGGACCATCCTCGACATTGCCGCTGATCATGGCTATAAAATCAGTTTTATTGAGCACGTTGAGCGGCAGCACGGCTGGAAAGTGGAGATTGCACCGCAACGGCGGACCGTAAAAGCCCGAAAGTAGTCGTGGCTTTGTGCCCGAAAAGAATCGTTGGCCGGTCGAACGGAGCTTTGGCTGGCTCAATTTCAGACGTCGTTTGTTTCGCGATGTAGAAAAAACGGCAGAAAGTTCGGAGACCATGCTGCGAATTGCTTTCATCTCAATTATTCTAAACCGCTTTGCCAAATAAGTATCCAAAACATATTCTTAAACTTAAGAGTATGCCTGATGAGTAACCGATGGGATATAGTTCGCCAACACATCGAACCGACCAACTAGGCTATGGCCGCGTAGCGACAATTTGAATCGCACCCATTCTTACGAACTATTTTAACCGTGATGGGGTAGAAAATAATGGATTACCTACGGTACAGTACATTGCCGACGCGTTGAATGTGTCGCCTGGTTACTTGAGCGTGTTATTAAAAACATTGACGGGCCAAAGTACTCAACAGCACATACACGATAAATTGATAGAGAAGGCAAAAGAAAAATTATCGACTTTCAATTTAACCGTGAGTGAAATTGCTTATGAATTAGGGTTTGAACATTCGCAGTCTTTCAGTAATTTATTTAAAAACAAAACTAATTTTTCTCCCCTTGAATTTCGAAATTCGTTTAGTTAATTAATAAAATAGTATACCTATGTATAGGCTGACGGAACTAATTCAGCTTCCCAGGGCTTTTTCGAACCAACCAGCGAACTTTCTTTTAAAACCAGTTTTGGCCATTGAAGGGCATCAGTGTCAGGTTCTGACTATCCAGTCCCGTCTTACTGTCTCTTCTGCAAGGGTAGCCGGATTTTTTAAACTTATTTTTTTTCCAAACTCTCCCCGTATGCATAAAATGTACTTTCTCTACTTCAGTATTGTTGTATTAGCGTTTATATTTTCTATTTTTTTAATTACCAGTGGCAATCGACCCAGCTCAGAAGTTGGCGTCGGTCCTGTAATACAATTGGTGTTTGCATTACCCATTCTAATCCTTAGTTCTGCTCTTTTTTTCTCTACAAGAAATACGGCTTTAGGGGTAAATTTTCATTTTGTTTTTATATGGTTACCGTTCATTTTAGAAATCATTTATTTTCTATTTACAAAAGATCTGTTTACTATTTTTGAATCGGATAACGGCGCTTTTTTAATTAGATCCTATGTATATTCGATAGGGCTGGCGACGATTACAACTTATTTTTTTAACTGGGTACTTTCCAAGGTATTTTAAATTTGAAAAGTAATCCATTTTCGTCAAATCACACTTTTGACCTATTCTTCATGCAGCTACTACCCAAACAGTAATCAAGCCAGAACTGACGGTACTGGCCGCGTTGGGTTGTGCTCATGGTGAGCGCTATTGCCTTTCATTTGTCTTGTGGAGAGGGTGCATTTCAGATTGTCGCCTGATGTGGTTAGCTTAGAGCATGACTGAAGATGAATATTTGGCCTTAGCCCGTCAAAAATACCACGACCTACAACAACTCAAAACGCAACCCACGTTTTACGATTACAAAAAATCCTTCGACACCATTTGGCAGGACTTGGGCCGACA
>JANXVQ010000593.1 GCA_025351545.1 Spirosoma sp. | reverse complement strand
ATTATTACCTTTAAAACGCCCATCGACCTGCAAAAAGGGGAGGGGCTAACGTCTGAAATTACCTACAACAATACCACAACTAAAGCGGTGAGTTTCGGCCTGACCAGCGAGGACGAAATGGGGATTATTTTCGGGTATTATTACGAAGACTAATACGTTTCTTTGACCCATTTACATATAAAAAACGCCGGTAGGGTTGACCTACCGGCGTTTTTTATAAACTGAAACTATAGGCTTATCGTGCTACTTCAATGTTCACACGGCGACCTTTTATCGTATTGCCTTCCATGGCATCAACAACGAGTTTAGCTATATCTTTCGGCACGTCAACATACGTGAATTTGTCGAAAATATCGATGCTGCCAATGCTGTTGCCGGGAATGTTAGCTTCACCTGCAATGGCACCTACAATATCGCCCGGCCGAACGAAATCCTTGCGACCGATGCTCACCATCAGGCGAGTCATATTGGGCTCACGCTCACGCGGAACCCGTTGATCGTCGCGTTCGAAATAAGGTTTGGCACTTCCAGCACCAGCCCCTGTACCAGCACGATCTGGTCCGTTGAAACGTGGGCGTTCGGCTCCGTCACTACGACGATCACCAAATCTTGACCCACCCCGTTCGGCTCCTTCACTGCGATTACGATCACCGCCAAATCGCGAAGGTCCCCGGTCATTGCGGTCAAAACGGCCACCCCGTTCTGGTCCTTCGCTGCGACTGGAGAAACGATCGTTACCACGGCTATTACCGCCATTACGGTCGTCGCGACGGCGATCTTCTTCCAGGTTCAGGTTCTGGTCAGCAAATTCATTCTTTTCCAGACCCATGCTACGTTTCACTAAGGCAGCTACAATTTGCTCGGTCGAGAAACCGGCGTGGTGTAGTTGCGTCAACAAATCGTCGTATAGGTTCAGGTCTTTGCTCTCCTTAATGGTTACCTGTAATTGCTCGATGAAACGAGCCTTACGAACGCCAACGATATCTTCGAAGGATGGAATTACACCTTTGTCAACCTTAACTTTCGTGTAGGTCTGAATTTCGCGGAAGCGATATTTCTCATCACGGCCAACAAAAGAGAACGCCCGGCCTGATTTGCCAGCGCGGCCTGTCCGGCCAATCCGGTGTACGTAATATTCTTCGTCGAGAGGAATGTCGAAGTTGATAACAGCATCCACATCGTCAACGTCAATCCCGCGAGCGGCTACGTCGGTAGCGACCAGAATGCTGGTTGTGCCGGCGCGGAATTTGCTCATCACGTTATTACGTTGCGCCTGGCGTAGATCGCCGTGCAAACCTTCGGCCTGATAGCCCCGGATTTGCAGATCTTCAACGATTTCGTCCACCTTGCGTTTCGTGTTGCAGAAAACCAGCAGCAATTTAAGGTCGTACATGTCGATCAAACGACACATTACCTCAACCTTTGCTTTTGCTTTTACTTCAAAATAGACTTGTTCAATGTTCGTGTTTGTCAATTCTTTCTTGACAACTTTCACCAACACTGGATCTTTCTGGAATTTTTGAGTGATTTGCAGAATTGGTTTCGACATGGTAGCCGAGAACAGAATCGTCTGCCGCTCTTCTGGCATTTCTTCCAGAATGCTCTCAATATCTTCGCGGAAACCCATGTCCAGCATTTCATCAGCTTCGTCAAGAATCATCATCTTAACATTGCCGAGTTTGAGCGTATTACGCTCCATGTGGTCCATAACACGACCGGGTGTACCGATTACGATATGAACACCACTTTTCAGTGACCGAATTTGCCGCTCAATGGAATCGCCACCGTAAATAGCTTCGATACGTATTCCACGCTTATGTTTGGCAAGTTTACGTATTTCTTCAGATACCTGCACGGCCAGCTCGCGGGTTGGACACAGGATAAGCACTTGTACCGAACGATCCTGAACATCAATCAATTCCAGTGCGGGAATGCCAAAGGCGGCTGTTTTTCCGGTACCAGTTTGTGCTTGTCCAATTACATCACGACCCGCCAAAATTGGCGGAATAGCTTCAGCCTGAATTGGCGATGCGCTAACAAAGCCCATATCCGTAACAGCCTGTAGTATTTCGGGAGAAATATTTAAACTAGAAAATAAAACTTGATTTGGATCGACCTTCGGGGCTACGGCTACCTCGACTGCGGGAACGTTTTCCGCAACAATAACGGGTAGTGTTTCATCAACCGTGGCAAGTGGTTCGTCAGCGATGATGATTACCTTGTCGGCAATACCTTCGGCGATGATTTCAGCTGACGAATCAGCGAACGATGCTTCAGTAACTGATTCGGCTGTTGTTTTTGCAACTTTCTTTTTAGGAACCTTGGCTATTTTGGCTTCGGTAGTAATAGTAGCTGGAGCACCCGCACTAGCGGCCATGTCCATAGCTATTTTTTCAATGTCCAGAAGATCATTTTGATCAACTGATTTGGTTGTTTTCGTTTTCATTACCTGGGAATGATTAAATAAAATAAATCATCCAAGCGAAGACGAGTGTGTGCCAGTGAACGGCGCGATACTGCGAAAATTGCCCAACGAACGATGCTGCCCAAACGACCCAACTAGGACCACCCACCGAACCGCTCCGGCGGTTCGGCCCCCAACCTCTTCAAAGGGGGGATAAAGACAACGAACCGGATTCACCGATTCGACCGATTGACGATTAGCC
>JANXVQ010000589.1 GCA_025351545.1 Spirosoma sp. | reverse complement strand
CGCTAATCTGCCACCTGGCAACTACAAATTTCAGGTCAAAGCCGCTAATCAGGATGGTCATTGGAGCGCACATACGCGGACACTGGCTATTCATATCGAACCACCCTTCTGGCTGAAACTTCCTTTTATACTGCTGACTATTGTTTTAATAACGGCTGCGATTTGGGTATGGATACGTCAGCGCGAAAATGATATTCGTGCCCAACAGGCAGATCGCTTGCGGTTGGCCTACGAGGTTCAGGAGCAGGTGAAAAAAGATATTGCCCGGGATTTACACGACGAAATCGGGACCCGACTGGCAACAATTAAATTGTATACAACACAGCTTACCCAGCAGGCTGGTGAAACGCCAACTATTTTGGCTCTTAAAACAACTATATTCCAGTTAATTAATGACACTATCAGCGATGTCAGGAATATGCTTCGGGAGCTGAATCCGCAAACCCTGGAGCGTCATGGGTATGCAGCGGCCGTTGAGGAATTGTTTTCCCGAGTCACAGCCAGCGGTATCATTAATGCCCAATTTGTCCCTGATGGCCCAAATGAGCCTGATAATCGACTTTCAGATAATCTGGAAGTAATGTTGTATCGGATCACGCAGGAACTGGTCAGTAATTCGCTCAAACACGCCAACGCCAACCAAATAGATTTGCACATGGTGCGCCAGGCCGACCGAATTGTGCTTATTTATCAGGATAATGGGCAAGGCTTCAACTATGAGCAAACGCGAAAAAAATCCTCAGGCTTAGGGATCGGAAATATCGAATCGCGAGTGGCTATTTTAGGTGGGCGAATTACCTGGCAAAACCAGACTGATCTGGGGGTACAAGTCACGATTGAAGTGCCAATCAGCCCGATTGACAAGCGCCCAACGCCTGAATCGCAAATTGATCTGCCACTATCAGGCTAACGGGTATACTCGATATGAGGATTGATGCGGGGAATTAACCCCTGTGAGTCATGCCGGAGCAGCATCTCAAACAACAATACCGTAGCAGCTGCATCGCCTTGTGCCCGGTGGCGCCCGTTGAGCGGAATTTCGAGAGAACGGCAAAGCTTGCCCAAGCTATAGGAAGGATGGCCGGGAAGCAGCTTTCGGCTCGTACGAACCGTACAAAGCGTCCGCCGTAAATAATCGTGGCCCAGCCAGTTCAATTCTTTTTGAATGAAGCTGAAGTCGAAGCCAACATTATGGGCCACAAAAATGGCGTCATGAGTGATATTCAGTACATCCTGGGCAACGTCTGCAAAGGTGGGCGCGTCCTGAACCATTTCGTTGGAAATGCCGGTCAGATGCCGGATAAACGGTGGAATCAGGCAACCGGGATTAAGCAGTGAATGGAACGAGTCGACCACTTGCTGTCCGTCGTGGCGGAAGATGGCAATTTCGGTAATACGGGTAGGGCCTTTTACGCCCCCGGTCATTTCAACGTCAACGATACAATACACAAAAGAATAATTTTAAGATCTTCGGTTATAGTGGGCCAACGCATCAATAAACTGCGGCCTACCTGATAGTTGCTAACCGAATACCATAAACGATGTTTCGAACACTGTATAAAGGTACGGCTTTACCGTGAAGCCTGCAATGCCCGGTTCTGAATCGACTGTTTCTCCAGGCCGGGCCGAACTACAATCCCTTCCCGAATCAACCGAAGCGTGTAATCCAGTATATAATCCCGGTTAGCCATCAGGTCATCGTAGCTACGCAGAACGGTAAAGTCCGGTTCGACCGTAAACCCATTCGCCCGCTCTGTTCCAACGGCATGAGTCAATTTTTTGAGTGGTATCCGCACCTGAAGCCGTGAGTTTGGCAATGTTACCGTTTTAAAGTGTCCGGCAAAATCACCCCAGTAAGCGCTGCCACTGGCCTCGCCAACAAACGTACCCATACCGGCATCGAGGGTTTTGGCCAGAACAGATGTTGTGGCTGAGAACGACGCGCCATTCATCAGAAAATAAAGGTTTCCGGTAAACGCATCCCGATGGCGGGGGCGATAGCGCCGGTTTGCCGATCGACTGGCAAAGCCACCCGCATTATCAGTTCTGTATTGCAAACTGAAATTTAGCGCCGACAGTGGATTCCAGCGGGTTACGAGTTCGGCGCGGGCGGCTCGTTTCATTTCCTCATGCTCCATAATCCGGAACGGCTTCGGCATCCAGTAGCGTAGCAACTGGGCTGAATTTGCGATAATTCCTCCGCCATTGCCCTGCATATCGACGACCAGATTTTGTATATTATCACGTCGCAATTGTTTAAACGCTCGTTTTAGCCGTCGATTAAATGCCCATTGAAAGGGATCTGTTTTCTTAAGGCCCATGAACGACGAAACGCGTAATATAGCCGTATGTGTAAGGGTATCTACCACACGAACCGACAGATTAGGCCGCTGGTCAATCTCCACACCATATCGACGCCGTATTGTTGTCCGAAAATCCTGTAGTGATAGACACCTTAAATGTGTTTGGCGAATAAGGCTGTCGTTTGTAAGCCGGTAGGTAATGGCAATTGAATTTTCCGAGCCAAACCAGGCTGCGTAATAGTCGGCAAACTGCACCAAACTCCACTGCCGACGCCCGGTAATATTGTCTCCATCGGAGCCAGAATGGTCGGTATTCATCAGCTCACGATGCAAATCGGCCACCGATCGGCCATTGATCGTCAGCAACTCGGTCCCGCGCTGAAGACTCGTATCGGCCGAAATATTATGACTGATGAAATACTGCGATTCTACCAGGCGGATGTAAAAAGGCAAAAAGCGTGTGCTCTTTCCAATATAATTTTTGCGATGGTTCAGATTCGTATGTCCATCTTTCAGGGCGGCCACGAGTGGGCTGACATGCTGGAAAAATGTCTGGTAATTGATAGGCGCTGTCAGCCGATTATACAAGGAGTCATACAATTGCTCCATCCGGGGTTGGGGGGTATAGTAACCCATACCCGGATGGAGCAAATCGAGTTTCCGTTTCAGATAGCTTAAATCAGTACGGGTCTGGGCGGGTGTGAGCACCTGGCCGATTGAAAACTGGTAACTTAAGCCAATAAATAAACCTACTAAACGCAGCGTTTTTCTAATCTTCATCGTTACACGTTACGGCTGGAATCGAATGGTGGGGATTCCTTACATATTCCGTGAATATAAAGTTTAGCGTAACTATAATCAATGAAAATTGTTCAAAACTTTAATAAAGTTTTGTATTCGGTAGTATTTGCATCGGTGAATCAATTGTCTTTACGGTGCGGAATGACTGTCCAGTGTTTAACGCCCGGCAGATGATCAGCAACGACAGCGGTCGCAACATCTTCCAGATTTTCGTCGTTAGTGGTGAAAAACAGGCTTTTAGGCTGGCTATCATTTTGGGTCGAACGCACCTCATAATACTCATTGTGGTGCTCGATCGTGTGTTTTTCGACAAGTTGGTACTGAGCCATAATAGGAAAATAGTTAGGTAACAATAACTAACGTATAAGCTGGAAAGATAGTTATCCAAGAATCGCAATTAGCACGGCTCCGGCAACCATTATGCCCGCTCCAATGAGTTTTCGGAGGATGTTCTGTTCATTGAAGAACTTATACCCAAACAAAACACTCACCAGGGCCGAGGTTTGAAATAAGGCCAGTGCATACCCAACAGGTATACGTTCCAGAGCAATATTGCTTGCCATTTGGGTTATGCCAACGGTTGCACATAGCGCCAGATACGTAGTTTTATGCGACAGAAGCAGCGTTGCCTGCGCACGCCAGGTGGGCCGCAGGCTTAGTGAAATCCAGATAAAGGTGAACCCAAAACCTAATACGCACCAGTAAAAAAAAGCAACAGTCGGCGTTGAAAGAAGAATGGCCTTTTTAAGAAACGCCCCGTCGATAGCCGAAAATACCAAAGCTGCCAGTCGTAATCTGACTGCCGGCCGCTGCAATATACCTGTACTAATCGACGGCAACGAACCCTGCTGACGCTGTTGACTAGTATTCAGCACAATATAACTTCCTGCCACAATCAAAAATACACCGGCAAGTCCCCACCAGCCTGGTATTTCGTTCAGCAGAAATATACCGATGAGCATACCGACTATAGCTTTGTAGGCATTTATGGGACCCAGAACAGATAAATCGCCCAGATGCATAGCTTTCACCAGAAATACATTTCCAAACATAGCAAATAGACTGGCTATCAGCATACTTTGCCAGAATTCGAGCGGCAGGCTTGTGAAGCGAAGTTGTGACCGGAACACCAGGCAGACCAGCATTAAAACACCATACGTAGCCGAGATAACGAACAGGGGGTTAGCCCCCTGCCGGGTCAATTGTTTCTGAAATACATTGGATAGCGGATTGGCTAAGATGCGTACCAGAACGGCAAAGGAGGTAAGACCAATGATGTTGGATAACATTATCGTTTCGATTCTATTAATCGTATAGTTTTAAAAAAACTCAGCAATCGTAAAATATAGATTATACCTGGCTTACCTTTACGCCTGAAGGTCAATGATTTCGCCGGTAAAACAAATGATTTGCCCAAACAATCGCCAATTGATATAAGCAACTAAAATTTCGCTCATTACTTTCCTGATTAACAAACGTTTCGTACCTTTGCGGTCTTATTTTTTGGACCGGGCCGCCGGAGCGGAGGAGATACGAGGTGAACCAATTACGCGCATACGACATTCATATCGTCGGGCTTGAGACTAAACGCTACGAATACGACTTTACGTCGGACAATACGTTTTTTGCCGCGCTTGAACAGGAACTGATCAAAGCAGGCAACGTTCAGACACATGTAGTGCTTGAGAAATCGGAGACGATGATTCGGCTGGATTTTCACATTGTGGGAATGGTCGAGCAGATTTGCGACCGGAGCCTTGATGAATATGATGAGCCAGTAGATACGCAGCAGACCATGTTGCTGAAATTTGGCGACCATAACGAGGAATTGAGTGACGAAATTGAACTCATCGAGCGTAATACAACAACGGTCAATGTAGCGCGTTACATTTTTGAGTTCATAAGCTTATCGCTGCCAATGAAACGACTTCACCCCCGTTTTCGGGACGAAGAAGACGATCAGGACGACGACCAGAACGGCAAGCTTATTTACCGTTCCGCAGAAGTAAAGAATAACGATAATGATGCAGACGACCAGACGAATATTGATCCTCGCTGGGCCGCTTTGCGAAAACTGAGTGATAATTAAACAGTTTGGCCTATGGGCCGTAGCTGATAACTGATAACTGACAACTGTAAACTGACATGGCACACCCCAAACGACGCCACTCCAGCACCCGGCGCGATAAGCGCAGAACGCATTACAAGGCTACGCCTGTAGCGCTTTCAACCGACGCCCAAACCGGCGAAGTACACGAGCGTCACCACGCCCACGTTTTTGAAGGCAATCTGTTCTATAAAGGGCAAATGATTATTGAGAATTACGCTAAGACAGCCTAAATCTCGCCCATTTCTGAAGAGTATTTCGTTGACGTCTTTCCGAAGATGAACGCGAAATACTTTTTTATTGCCCTCTACCTCCCTATTTTTACGCGTATTTAGTCTGAAATCCAGTTTAACTGGGAGTATTGAACAAACGGAGTCAATGAAAATTGCAGTGGACGCAATGGGTGGCGATTTTGCTCCCGAAGCTATTGTGGAGGGAGTATTGATGGCCGCTGCTGAATTGCCAGAGAATGTAACTATAGTGCTGATTGGCAAGCAAGCTATTATAGAGGAGTTAGTCCAAAAGTACAGTACGTCTGTAGTGGCCAATCTGGAATTGGTCAACGCTGATGACGTTATTGATATGAGCGAGCACCCAACCAAAGCTCTCTCTCAAAAACCCAATTCCAGTATCGGGGTTGGGTTTAAGCTTTTGAAAGAAGGTAAGGTTCAGGCGTTTTGCAGCGCAGGTAACACAGGGGCTATGCATGTGGGCGCTTTATTTAGCATAAAAGCTATTGAAGGTGTTCTGCGGCCGTGTATTGCTGGTTTTGTTCCGCAAATTACGGGCGGT
>JANXVQ010000586.1 GCA_025351545.1 Spirosoma sp. | reverse complement strand
ATGTTTTAGCAGTGCAATAGCTCGATCAGCTTCCCGTCGTTCCTGTTCGGTTTCTTCGGTTCCATTCCAGTCCAGAGCTAAGGCAATGGCGGCCAATTCAACACCTTGTTCGTTCAGTTTCCGGGCCAGACTTTCGGGATCGGGCAAGTCGCCCATCCAGTTGAAAATTGGTTCGATACCGGCAAAACCTGCCTTAGCCGTAATGTCGATCATGTGCCCCAGGCGATTTGCGTGGGTTTGACCATTGTTATTCATGAACCATGTATACGCTTCGGCACCAAAGCGAAAAGGGAAGGATGATGTCATAAAAAATATTGAACGCTGATTTTCATGATTTAGGTGTGGTGTCGGCGGGGCCACACCTACTTAAAATTATTACTTTTCCATTGGATGGTCTTTGAGCAACTGAGTCGGCGAGTAGAAGTCGACTTTACTTTTGGTTTCGGCCCTAACTTTTGCCACCTTATCGGGGCGGATAGCCGGGGCGTTATTGCCAAATGAATTTCGCACATAGGTCAACACGGCGGCTATTTCGTTGTCTTTCAGTAATCCGCCGAAAGGCGTCATAGGCACCTGACCGGGATATGTTTTTCCGCTCACATCTATTGGCCCCATAATCCCTTTTAAGGCTATTTTTATCAACCGATCTTCATTGCCCGACACCCAGTTTGTGCCCGTAAGGGGTGGAAATCCAGAGGCCGTGAGCCCTTTGCCATCAGGTTGATGACACGTCGTGCAGTACCCTTCCTTGGCATAAATTTGCTTGCCCATCGTATATAAGGCAAGCTCTTCACCTTTCAGCGTTGACTTCACAACTACCTCTTTTTCCTTTTTGACGTTTTCTCCTTTCAGGTGGGCAACGGCCGCATCGTAGGCATGAATCATCCAGTCGTCCAGCGGTTTTTTAGACGCTTCGGCCAAAATGGGCAATCCTTTTTCCTTCCCAATCCAGGAAGCCGCGACGATGGCGTCTAACCGGACCCGGCTGTTCTCGTCACGCACTGCCTGCATGAGCAAATTGGCCTGATCGGCCACCTGATGGCCCGTGTACCGCACCACCTGAACGGCAGCGGCCCGGGCGTGGTAATCTTTCGCCTTAAGCACCTGACGCAGCAGGGGCTGATCGACCTTGTTCATTCCCCAACTCACCCACAAGCCTTCCAGCAAATGGTGTTCATATCTCGGATCTTTTTTGTCCAGTCCGGCCACCCATGTTTTCAGTTTGGCAACGACCTCACTAACATTCCGGCCTCTCAATTCGCGTCGTGTGCGGTAACGGGTACGGTATTCGGGAAGCTTCAAATTATCCAGAAGCTCGTCAATGCTGGCACCGTCAATTTTGGCCGGTTTTACCAAGGGTCGCGATGGATAAGTGATTCGATAAACCCGCCCGTGTGAGTGGTCGCGCAGCGGATCTCGAGCGTTATGCTGCATATGCCCGATCAGGATATTGTGCCAGTCGATCACGTAAAGCGACCCATCCGGCGCGAATTCCATGTCTACCGGACGGAAGTTTCTATCTTCGCTAACGACCAGATCGGCCCGATGGTGGCTTTTATAACCAGTGCCGTCATCGGTAAGCGTATGCTCTTTTGTTCCCAGAAAACCAATGGTATTGTTGATCAAAAAATCGCCCTGAATATCATCCGGGAAATGGCGACTGGATACAAATTCCAGACCCGACGTTGGCCGTACCCGATGCGCTTCTTCAACTAGTTGAACCGATTTGTGCGTGGCTTCGCCGTAACGCGGCAATACAGAACCGGGCATCATCCAGCGAACATCGGGACTGGATGTTTCGGCAAAAAACGGCTGCCCCCAATCGTCGAACGCAATGCCCCAGGGGTTTGGAATAGAAAGCTGGGCGGTACGCTCGAGTTTATGAAGTTGTGGAGCATACCGGTAAAAACCGCCGTTGGTGGCACGAACCGGCCCGTAGGACGTTTCTACGTTTGTATGTAAAAACACGCCCTCGCCCGAGTAAATAGCGCCGGATGGGTCGGTAGTGAACGCGTGACTGTTGTGGTGTGTGTCGTGATCATCATAGCCGCTCATGAGAATTTCTACTTTGTCGGCTTTTTCATCCCCGTTCGTATCGGTATATAGTTTCAGGTTAGGCCCCTGCGAAATATAAACGCCTTCTTTCGCCAGTTCAAAGCCAAGTGGAAGATGAAGCCCATCGGCAAAAACACTTTGTTTATCCGCCTTGCCGTCCCCATTTGTATCTTCCAGAATAATAATTTTATCGTTCGGTTTTGAGTCGCCGGGTTTGTAATGCGGATAGCTGGGCATGGTCGAAATCCACAAACGTCCCTTATTATCAAAGGACATCTGCATAGGTTTTGCCAGATCGGGAAACTCGTCTTCTGAAGCAAAAAGCTCAATTTTATAGCCTTGGGGTACTTTTAGTTTAGCCAGCGCATCCTTGCCCGACAGATACGTCAGGCTACCGTTTTTCTCGGGATTGAAATTGGTTTTTACGGGCGGCAACGGTGAGGTATTTTTATCCGCAACACTAAGATCCAGTTTTTCACCACTAGAAGCCGCCAGCCAAATGGCCTTATCCCGAATGGCTGTCAACTCCCGGATTTTCTTTATCTCCGCCGGGTAGTTATCCTGCCCAAACGGATCATAACGACGACCGTACACGTGAACTCCATTCGGAATTTTATAGTCGTTGTGCCACATCCAGTTCTTCTCCATCACGGCGTCATGCACCAGTTTTCGGTTAGCTTCCGCTTTGAGGGAAGCTTTCCCGAAAACCTGATCGGCCAGCAAAACGCCCAGTTTTTTGTAGCCTTCTTCAGTAAGCTGAGAACCATCTATTGTCAACGGTTCTTTGCTATCGCCATACCATTTCTGTGAAGGCGCAAACGCATCGACAAAGAGAACATTGTTCTGGTTGGCGACTTCCTGCATGGCTTTGGCATAGAGAGCAATGTTCGCATTTTCTTTTTTGCCGTTCGGAAGATCCATTTTGTTCGACAAATCTTCAAACGCTATCGGCGATACAATAGCCAGTTGAGGGGCCGTGCGTCCGTTGTATTTTTGACTCAGCGTCCATTTAATAAACGCGTCTAATTCAGCTTTATAGTTTGCCAGTCCTTCCTTGCCTTGAAACGATTCGTTATAGCCAAAAAAAGCAACGATTACGTCGGTTTTGAGCCGGGTAAGCCATTCATCAGGCGATTCAAAGTGGCCCTGACTATCGGATGGATTGGCCAATTCGGTCTGGAATTTTTCTGCGCCGGGAAATGCCCAGGGCATGAATCGACTCGAACGGGGTCTGAAACCGGGCGTATCTCCCGGGTCGCACATATTACGTATGTACAGCGAATCACCCGGATAACGGACCTGCATTTCGGTCTCGAAGTTGTCATAATTCATCATCCTCGACCCTAGATTATTGCCAAGCAACATGATGCGCGACCCTTTACTGACTTTTAGCGGGTCTAAAGCAGTAACAGCGTTTCGGGACGATTGAAACGCACTAAATGCGACGATTATCAACCCAAGTACGATCAGTAATCCATTGATACTATTTTTCCGGCGAATAAATGACTTCATGGATTCTATGATTTTTTAGGATGACCGTACGGTACGTTGATGTCAATTTTACCTTTCCATCGTTTGGGAACGGGTTTGCCAAGTTCCCAATGAATCGCATTGATAACCAGTCGCTGAAACGATTCAACCTGAAAGTCTTCCGGATGGCCGAGAGTTGTCATGAAGGCTTTTCCGCCCCACTGGTTTTGCCATGTCCAGGCCACAGGATTATCGATGGCTTCTTTATCAGGATTGACTGATTTGCCCATTAACAGTGGCACTGCGCCTTTGCCCGGGTAGTCGGGCAAAACGCGATAGAGCCAGGAAGCCGCATGAAATGATGGCGCAACACCCGTCAGAATTGGGTTTTGGGCGGCTGCGGGAATAATTGTTACGTCGGTCGTACTCTTGTGGCCGTAGTGGGTATGTTTAGCGTCGCCACCCCAGCCGGGAGGGCTACCCAATGCAAACTCACCGAACGCATTCCACCGTTTGCGGTCGTCGCCATCGGGATAGTTAAAGGCATGACTGGTGGTTCGAAAACCCATAACGGGCTTGCCCGATTTTAGATAAGCGTCAATATAATTCAATTGATCCTGAGGTAGTTGCCGCCAGCGTAGATAGAAAACGACCAGATCGGCTTCGCGCAGGGCTTCCAGACCCGGAATATCTTTTTCGCTATTATAGTCGGGCTTTGCCTTTAGTACAGTCGTCCGCATCCCGTAGTTTTTTTCGAGTTCGGCGGCAATTAGCGGCAGTGTCAATTCTCCACTGTATTCGTGATCACCCGTAACAAAAACGACGTATGGTTTGGCGGCCTTTGACGGATAAAAGTTCAACTTGTCAACGAGTGTTTGAGCCTCGGCGAGACCCATCAAACTGGTCAATCCCAGTAAACCTGTCGCTTGCTGTAGAAAAGCTCTGCGTTTCGTATTCATAAAGAGTAAACAGCTTATAAGGCAGGTTAAACGATTAACAGCCGGGTTGTAATGGCCTAACTGTAGTTTGAGTTTTCGACAGATAGGGCAAAACGCGCTTGAATCCGTCTATTCAGCTATAGTGTAGTAAAGCGTTAATGTGTGTGTTTTTCCTGTTTGAGAAGAAAAATAATCCGTAATCGTTTTCTTGAGTGTGTTAATTGTAGTCAACAACCCCGTTGTTATTTGCCAGGATAGAGAGTTCTTTCTATATGAATAAGGGCTGTGAATCAGTTCATAAAGTATGTCGGGGGCTTTTCTGTCTTAATGGCCTGGATTTAAATTGTTTAATAGCCCAGATTTTAGATAGTTGAGGTGGTCCAGGTTTGCCGACTGAACTTGCTACATTTGACTGGAGACTTTTTTTAGGCAGATTTGGGGACAAACTTCAATTTGACCATGGTGAACTTGCTACATTTGACTGGAGACTTTTTTTAGGCAGATTTGGGGACAAACTTCAATTTGACCATGGTTAAACGACGTGTGTTTGACGAAACATTCAAGGAAATGGCTGTCGAGCTGTCTTATGTAAAAGGATCAATT
>JANXVQ010000585.1 GCA_025351545.1 Spirosoma sp. | reverse complement strand
CCTGTTCGATCTGTTTTACTTTCTCCAGATACGCAATTACCTGATCATTACGCTCGGTGTTGATGCGCCCTGTTGGAATAGCGGGCGTATTGGTCGAGTAACCGCCTAAACCAGATGTCAATAAAATATCAGAGCCGGGATAGCCAACCGTTGGCACCAGATCATTGGTGGTTGTTTTTACAACATATGGGTAACTGTTGGCCCGGCCAATGAGCAACAGGTTTTTTACTTCCGTATTGACAAGCGCAAAATCAGCAAAACGCCGGAGTGCCAATGGGCTTTTTTCACCGTAATTAAACTGATCGTACAACGAATCAGCTTCGACAACAAACGGTTTGTACCCACCGCCTGCAACAGATGCCCGATAGTTGGCATACATAACTGCCGACGGCTTGAGTACAGAATGCGTAATAATCAGATAATCGGCCGTTTTTGGCAAGACCATCTGAAAGCTTACTGCCTGAATAGCCAGCGGCTTACCAGTATGATTTGTCAATAAAATATCCCGTTTCCGGGTTGCTTCATTGACGACTATCCGCGTTTGACCCTCAGCACTTTGCGTAACCAAATAGCGGCAATTTATCTTGTCGGTTATGTCGTAGGCGACTGCTGATGCAGGTGCATTTTTCACCGCCATTAGCGCGGTTAGACCTGAGTTCGGCGGCAAGTGAAATACCTTACTTGTCTGGCCGGTCATATCCAGTACCTGCGGATACGATACTTTTACATAGGTTATCGAAAAATTATTGGTATAGCCGTTTTTTTCGGCTTTGAATTTCAATGTAAGCTGATCGTTCTGAATGGTTGCCGGATTAATCGTTGCCTGAAATGTTTGGCTTAGAAAGCCCGGAAAAGAAAGGGGAGCCAGCGCTGCAGTTGTGGTCGCATCGGCCTGCACCTGTATTTGATGCAATGAATTATCCCGGCCATTTACCATCCCTTCCAGTGCAATGGGCCAGGTTACCAATGCTCTGCCAGGCAATTTCATCTGGACAATACCAACCGAATCGGCGGTGAGTGTATGCCCTGACCAGCCTTCGCCGGGTTCAAAATAGCTTTGTTGCAAATAAGGCTCTATTCCCTTCAGGTTGTTAAACGTATAGTCGCTGGTGAGGGCCTGAACCGTTTCTTCAACGTGAAAGGTTAAGGGCAATAACCCCTGCGCCAACGTGTTCAGCTCTGGCATTCGCTTACCGGCCAATGTGGGACTACTGGTCAGGAAAAAAGCAGATTTATCGGAAAACAGTGTTTGATAGGGATGTAATCGCTGCTGCGGTCTGTAAAGCAGCGAATCCTGACTGCCATCATTACCTACACCGTAAAACTCAACATAATCCTGAGCATCGAAAACGCCGTCCTGCTGCCCTATAACCCGCATTGCGACTTCCTGCCCCCTAAAGAACAGTTGCCAATTAGCGGGCTTTGTCTGCAAAAACGATGCGTCAGCGGCTTTGATATCCTCATAGCCAACGCGATAAATACCGGCCTGATTTATCGAAAATTTGAGGTATTTCTTGCCCGGACGTATCCATTCATTACCGAAGCGATTCTGAGCGTTCAGTAACAGAGCGTTCATCACAAACCACACAAAAAGTAACCCTTTTTTCATACGAGAGTAAGTCTCATTCTACGCTGCTTTTTCAGACAACCTATTACCACCTTTTATCAAAGATAACCAAATCGTCTGAATTAACGGAGGCTTTAAATCAGACCGGAAAGTGACAAAGTGCCTTGTTCAGTCGTTCAAAAAACCGGGTGAGTTTTAAACACCAATGCCGGACTGGGTTGTCCGGCATTGGTGTTTCACTAATCGTCAATTTATGCAGGGGTGGTCGGGTCAGACACGTCGGGCTTTTTGCCCAGCACATCATTAATAGTAGCTTCCGCGTCAGGAAAGTTGGCTTTCAGCATCTCAGCGAGTTGCGTTTTCAATTTCTCGAAATAAGCAGGAGCATTATCAATGGTGCCTTCGGCCTCCGTTTTTAATTGCATGCCTTTCTCTTTCAAATCGGTCATGAGCTTTTGACCGTCTTCAGTTTGGGCATATTTATTGAGAGCCACCCCGGCGGCTGCACCCAGAATAAATGTGGCTAAATGTTTAGCGTTGACAGGCATAGGTTCTAAACGGTTAGATTTACTCCTGCAACCTACCCAAAAGTTTTTGTGAAAGCAATCCATACAACACGCGCCTTTGCCATCCTTACCAATAGTATCTTTTACCTATACCAATTCAATGTGTCAACCCGATTTTCGCGTTCGCTATCCTTATCAAGTCCGCAAGAATCGGGTTTCTCTACATCTATGTTATGACGACTTTTGCATAGGTAAACAAATCGTATCGATTGGTACAAACAACAACTATGACAACCGGTAACACGTACACGTTTCAGCAAATTGCCAGTGCCATCGAGCACTTGACAACCCACTACCGGGAACAACCTTCGCTGGGTGAACTGGCCGAAAAAGCCAATCTGAGCGAGTTCCATTTTCAGCGGCTTTTTACCGAATGGGCGGGCGTAAGTCCAAAAAAATTCAGTCAATATCTGACACTCGAACATGCCAAATCCAGACTCCGCAGCGGGGCTCCACTAGCCGATGCCGCTTACGATGCAGGACTGTCTGGCACCGGCCGACTGCATGATTTATTCGTAACCATTGAAGGAATTACGCCGGGGCAATTCAAACAGGCGGGTTCAGGATTAATTCTTTCCTACGGGATATTCGACAGTCCATTTGGGGCCTATGTATTGGGTGCGCTCAACGGCAAAATTGCCCTCCTGCATTTCCTGAATGAAGGCGATGAACCGGAAACCATTCTGACAGCCGCCTGGCCCGAGGTTTCCCCTCAAAACGATCCAACAGCCGTGCAATTTCTGGCCGATCAGATTTTTTCCGGTAATAAAAACGCTAACATCCAGCTTGCCAAGCCATTGCAGATTTTGTTACGTGGTTCCGCCTTTCAACTCAAAGTGTGGGAAGCATTACTAAAAATTCCTGAAGGCCGATTAGCCAGTTACGACCAGATTGCCAACGCCATCGGGCAACCCACAGCCTCACGTGCGGTCGGGACGGCGATCGGCTCAAATCCCGTTGGTTATCTGATTCCTTGCCACCGGGTCATCAAAAAACCGGCTTGTTTGGTGGGTATCGCTGGGGAGTTGAGCGGAAACAGGCTATGCTTGGCTGGGAAGCCGCACGAGTTGACAAGTAAACTAAAGCCATTTGAAAAATGAACCTGGATATCAATTGGATAACCTATCAAAGCAAGCTTTCTGAAACAGGCTTTGTACTGCTTCAAACGGTGCGACTTACTCCTATCCCCGAAGAAAGCAGCCTAACTACGCCGTTGCCGGATTATTTGCCGTAAATTCATCAACTGATGCTGCCAATCAACGACTTACTTCTTTCCTCACTGGCCGCGCTGGGCTAGGTTGATAAGCATGACCGAATTAGCCGTACGAATGACTTTCAACAAAGCCAAGTAATTATTATCCAGCTATTTATACCAAACTTTACCCCGCAATGTACGTCCCAAAAAACTTTGCAATAGTCGACCGGGATACACTATTTCAGTTTATCCGCGAGAACTCCTTTGCCTTACTTGTCACAACTGGCCACGATGGCGTTCCGGTAGCCACACACATTCCCATTGAACTTTTGGCCACAGATAGCGGCCAGTTTCAGTTAGTCGGGCATTTGGCCAAGGCTAACCCGCAGTGGAAATTACTGGGTCGAGACACGCCTGCACTAGCCATTTTCTCAGGACCTCATCGTTATATTTCTTCCTCGTGGTATGATCACGTTAATGTACCCACCTGGAACTATATTTCAGTGCATGTTACGGGTCAAACAAGCCTTCTGTCTCAGGATGAAACGGTAGAGTTTCTACGAAAACAGGTTGATAAACATGAGACTCATTCAACCTGCCCAATATCTGTTGAAAGCATGACAGAGGATTTTGTCAGGAGAGAAATGCGTGGTATTGTAGCCTTCGCAATGACCATTGACAGCATACAGGGGGCGGCTAAACTAAGCCAGAATAGGGACGATAAAAACTATCAGGCTATTATAACTGAACTACAGCAACAAGGCAATCAAGATGCCGATGCAATAGCAACCGCAATGGCCGCCCTGCGATCTACTATTGACTAGTAACGGGTCGAAATTAGTTTACAGAAGCTACACACGTCCCCCAATTAATCAGAGCAGATCATGGCGAAAGTGCATCATTACTCCCTGACAATCAAATGGAACGGCAACTCAGGACAAGGAACGAGTTCATATAGATCGTATGAGCGAAGTCATATCATCTTGGCCGAGAATAAACCCGAAATTACAGCTTCGTCTGATCCCGCTTTTCGTGGTGATAAGACAAAATATAATCCTGAAGAGTTGCTGGTAGCGTCGCTATCCAGTTGTCATATGCTATCGTATTTGCATTTATGCGCCGAAGCAGGCGTTACCGTTGTTGAGTACAGCGATCAGGCGACAGGAACAATGGTGGAAACACCGGATGGTGGTGGGCATTTCAGCGAAGTAACTCTTTACCCTGTCGTTACTGTTGCCGAAGCGGCAATGGTGGACAAGGCAAATGAATTACACCATCAGGCAAATAAGCTATGCTTCGTTGCTAACTCCTGCAATTTTCCCGTCCATCATCAACCGACTTGCCGGGCCGAAAACAACGAGACCTTATAGGTTTTTAAAACCTATAAGGTCTCGTTAATCAATCTATTTCTTTTCATGATACACCAACACCGGCACCTCCGATTTTTCAATCAGGGCCGATGTATGGTTTGGGTGCAACAAGCTATCCAGAAAGCCCGATTGTGGATATAACTGCATCACAATCAGGTCAACATGAGCGTCTTTGAGTTGATCTTCGGTAAGAACGAGTAATTCGGCGTCAAAGGCTTTCACGAGCGATTCGGTCTGAAGTGTAACCTGAGCTTGTGTCGTTTGCGCCTGCATAGCATATGCAATTGTATGTACCTGCACCGGACGCACGGACTTCCCTTCGGGGGTGGTTGGCACAATCAAAACCGGGCATTGGGCATCGTCGGTCACACTGCTAACGGCACTGCCCGCCAGCCGGTCAAAGAAGGTATTCAACTCACTGCGCCCCATCACGATCAAATCGGCAGAACGCTCATGAGCTGAGTCTAAAATACCATCATCTACTGAACCAATACGCCATTCTACTTCGACTGACAAGCCTTCGGCCTGTAGTTGAGTCGCTAACTTACCCAATTGCTGGCGACTTATATCTTCGATTTCCTGCGAAGCCATGACCCCTAATCCCGGATCGCCGACTGTAGGCAGCGTCGTGTCAGGAATCATGGGCTGATAGACATGGAGCAACGTAATGATTGCGTTCGTTTTGTGTGCAAAAAGTCGCACCCAGTTCAGAGCAGTTGTTGTATGATTCGAAAAATCGGTAGGAAAGAGCAGGTTTGTCATTTGTGCGTGAATTATGGTTTGTTAGAATTAACAAACGAAACGCTCAACGTTCCCAACATTTTTCCGGATTTTGTTAGCTTGTCATCGACCCGTTGCCGACGGGGGCGTAATGAGGCCGCTTGACACACCGCTACTATTCATTTTTTCGACGGCCAGCAATTGCTTCATTGTTTTGTCCATGCCTTCGGTTGACCCATCCAGGAAAATGACATTTCCCTTACTGTGTTCGGCAAAATGCTTAACAGCTTCGGTCCAGATGGAGAACAAAATCAGGGATGCATCCAAGTTGGCTTCGGTCATAACTTTAGCCGATTCAGCCATACCTTTAGCGACTTCTTCCCGGAACAAAGCCACCCCCTGACCACGTAACTGAGATGCTTTTTTCTCGGCTTCGGCCGAAATCTGAATCGCATTACCCTCGGCTTCAGCGGCTTTGGTTTTCGTAATGAGTAAAGCCTGACCTTCATTTTCGGCTGCGGCTTTCAGATTTGACGAAGCGACAACCTGGGCCATCGACCGCATAATCACTTCATCGAAAGCGATATCATTCAGTTGAAGATCGGTGAGGTGGTAGCCCCAGCTTTCGAGCAAAACATCGAGCTGCGCTTTTACGTGTTCGATGATTTCGGAACGCAAGGCCAGAATCTCTGATTGCCTTTTGGTGGCCACAAAACTACGGATCGAGCCTTCGATAGTACGAATCAATGCCTGCATAAACGAGGCTTCGTCAATGAATTTGAAGGCAACATTTTTTATGGTTTCCTCGGCCTGATTGAGCACTGAGTAAACCAGCATGGCCTTAAAATTCACATTAGCCTGATCGGCGGTAATAGCCTGAAACGCCAATTCGACGGAGCGATTCTGAATGGAAATGCGCCGGTAGATGACTTCAATAAATGGGATTTTAAAATTAAGTCCCGGCGCTAAAACACGGGCGTATTTGCCGAAAATTGTAATAACCGCCACCGTGCCTTGTTGCACGATAACGATGGAGAGATAGACGACAATAAGCGCTATCGCAAAAAGTACAGCCAAAAAGCTCATGTATTGACAGGTTTAGGTACAAAAAACGGATTCCGCGTTAAAGTACGGAATCCGTTGATACGCTTATAACTATTTTGTTAAACCGGCACTTATTTAAGAAGCTAGTTCATAATCCATTACTTCCTCATCAACCACATCATTATTTACCACGCTTTGCTGTCTAAAGTACATCACCATCGCCAGCATGAAACCGGCAAATGCCAGTATAGCACCAACCCATTCGGGCGAAGCATAACCTAAACCGGCGGCAATTGGCAACCCGCCAAAATAGGCTCCCAGCGCATTACCGATATTAAACCCAGCCTGACTGACCGATGAAGCCAGCATTTCGGAACCATTTGCTGCCCGAATCATCAGAATTTGGATAGGCGCACCCAATGAGAAGGCAATGGCTCCTGTAAGAAATGTCATGACCAGAAGCGGTATCTGAAACGGCGCGGCATAATAGACGCCCACGAGGCAAATGGACATTAATAATAAAAATAAAGCCGTAGCCTTAATGGGTGAGATAAGGTCGGCGGTGCGACCGGAAATCAGATTACCGACGGCCATTCCCAAACCGGCCAGCACCAGAATCCAGGTAATTTGATCACTGCCAAAATGAGCGACTTCTGTTAATAAAGGCGCGATATAACTGAACCACGCGAACAGGCCCCCTGTGCCAATTGCTGTAATTCCTAAAATCAGCCAGGGCTCTACTTTAGTGAACAGCTTCAGATCTTTACGAAGGTTAGACTCGCCCATCACCGGCATTACTGGCAATAGCTTCTGGATGCAAAACATGGTAATCAAGCCAACACCCGCAATAATGACAAACGTTATCCGCCAGCTCATTGTATGGCCAATATATGTACCTAATGGTACACCAATAATATTGGCAACAGTAAGGCCCGCAAACATCATGGAAATGGCCTGAGCCTCTTTTCCCTTACCAGCTAATCGACTGGCAACCACGGCCCCTACCCCAAAAAAAGCTCCATGAGGCAAACCGGATAGTAACCGCGTCAGCATCATGATTTCGTAGTTGGGTGCAAAGACCGAAAGCACATTACAGAATACAAACAAAGCCATCAGACCCAACAGAATTTTCTTAGGCGGATAGTTTCCGGCAATACCGACCAGCAATGGAGCCCCCAATACGACACCAAGCGCGTAGGCGGCAATCAGGTGGCCCGCTACAGGAATGGAAATTTGTAATGTGGTTGCAATATCAGGCAGAATGCCCATCATGACGAATTCCGTCATGCCAATACCAAAGCCGCCTATGGCGAGGGGCAACAGACTTTTTTTCATTTGCAGCGTACTATTTTCTGACAGCTTATGAGTTCATCCAACTTGGAAAACTCACAATAGACCACTCAAAATGAAGCCTATTCTATCAGGAAAATAAAAAAAGTGCAAAATTGTTCCCCGTTCTGGAAATGTTCTAATTTATTAACTAGTAGGTGCAATTGAAGAGGATAATTGGCTGAACCATATGCTGGAATTTACGACTTTACTTCCATTATCAAAGTTTTATTGACAGGTGTAACGTTCCTCCAAAACCGAGTTCAACAATTTTTTGAAGTGTCGATATACGTACTTCTTTAATATTATTCTCAATTTTCGAAATATAGGATTTTGACGTACCGACTTTCTCGGCAAGCTCTTCTTGCGTTAATCCCTTTTCAAGTCGGGCTTCATGAATTAGGGCACCAATTTTAAAATTCTCGTAGCCTGCTTCAAGCTCGTCACGTTTTGCTGTCCCACGCTTGCCGTAATGTTTATCCTTGAATTGATCAAGTGTGACTATATCATTTTTTTTCGTTTTCATATTCTTCTTTTATTTTAAGTGCCTTTTCAATTTCTTGTTTCGGCGTCTTTTGTGTCTTCTTTTGAAATCCATTAGCCAAAACCACCAATTGCCCTTGATCAAAAAAACAGAAAATCCGAAAAATATTACTACCTACCTGCACCCGGATTTCAAAAAGACCGTCTGCATTCTCAATGTGTTTTAGGTACGTTTCAGGAACCCGTTGAAGTTGCTCAATCAATTCAAAGGTCCAGATAATTTTATCTTTCACTTTGTCTCGCTGCTCTACAAAAAACTCTTGAAAATAGTCCTTATAAAAAATAACAGTACGGTATTTAAGATTGCCATTCACGTGGCAAAGATAGCAAAAGTTGCCCTAAAGTGAAACCTTTACTATTAAGCAGAAGTATTATCTGCTTGTCAATTATCATTAAATAAAACATCACTCTGAGTGCTAATAGCCCTGTCAGCGCACCCGCTTACCGGGCATGTCCTGGCCGTTTTGATGCAGGATAAGTTGCTCGACTTTGTCTTTTTCGTTACGAACAAACGTTATCCGGGCCTCAACGATTTTGATAAGGAACTTATCTTTTGAGTCGGCAAATAGCTCAAACTGGCTTTGTCCGGTGGCTTGACCAAATAGCTTATCACCCCTTTGCGTAATCACAATTGAAAACGCAGGAGCCAGTTGATACGTACCCACATAAGCCGCCAAGCCGGCCGTATCGCCCGCAGTTACCACTTCTTTAGGCGCTTCAGCCGGTTCAGTTAATTCTTTCAGCATGGCAAATCCGTTGGTATTTTTCGGATTCAGCTCCACCGATTTTTTATAGTCCTGAATAGCTGCCGACTTATTTCCTGCTTTCCTATACGCTTCACCCCGGCTATCATAAACATTGTAAGACGCAGGAAAAGACTCAACATTGAATGTAAATACGTTTATTGATTTCTTTAATTTTCCGTCGCGCATCAATTCATATCCCAGGTTGTTCATATCGTCTTCGTTCACGCTATACGTTTTATCAACTTTCCAGACACTAAATTTCTGTTTCGTCTTATCGAACGATTCTGTAGTGACCGACTGGCGAAGTAAATCAACAACTGGCTTTTTTGGGGCTTGAACAGGTTGATCGTACAGAATGCGAAGAATATTTTTTTTCATCGCATCGAGCGGAGCGCGACCGGTGTTGCAAAGCAAAACGACCAGCTGTTTATCCTGCGGAACCCGGCTAATCAAGGTGTTAAAGCCGTTAATGCCTCCACCATGTTCGATCAACAGGAGACTATCTTTCCGTTCGCCCACCTTTGCTTTACCAACAATCCAGCCATATGCATAACCGAAGCCCTCTTCGTAGCTACCCGGAAATGGCGTAAACAACGTCGCTTTCGAGGAAGATGACAGCAGTTTGTCAGTATATAAAGCTTGATCCCATCGGTATAAATCGTCTACAGTCGAATACATTGAACCAGCCGCGTAGGGGATCGACATGTCCAGATAAGGCGCGTTTACGTAATTCCCTCTCTCTTTTTCGTAGCCTGCCGCTCGTTTGGGGAGTATCGGACTGAATAAATCATACCCTGTATCCTGTAGTTTCAAGGGAACAAATATGTTCTCTTTCAGCACATCGGCGTATGGTTTTCCGGTAATTTTTTCGATAATAACGCCCAGCAAAAAGTAGCCGGAGTTGCTGTATGAAAACTTCGAGCCGGGTTCAAAATCCAACGGCAGGTTAGCAAATTCTTTTGTAAAGACTTCGGGTGTATATGGATTTCGGGCGAGCGTTTCAAAAAATCTAGGCACATTGGTGTAGTTTGGAATACCGGCCGTATGGGTAAGCAGATGGTGAATGGTGATTTTGTCGCCCGTTGCTTTCGGATAATCGGGTAAATAATCCGTGACTTTCCCCGTTAATTTCAGCTTACCCTTCTCAACCAGTTGCATGATGAGCATGGCCGTAAATTGCTTGGTAATGGAGCCAAGCCGGAATTTTGTGTCGGGCGCATTCGGAATGTTCCACTCCATATTGGCCATTCCGTAGCCTTTCTTAAAAATTACCTGTCCTTTTTCGGCAACCAGTACCGATCCGTTAAACTGTCGGTTGGCTACGTATTGCTGAACAAGTGCGTCAATTTTAGCCGATTTGCTCTGGGCAGAAATCGCCGAAGCGGCTAACAGAATGGCGCTAATAGCCAGGTATGTAAATCTGAATGTTTTCATGCGAGACGATGAACGTGATGGTTAGCCAAGATTACTGATTTTTGCTTTGCGCCAACCCACAAAATTATCAGTCGGTTAATCAAATGGATAAATGGCAATACAAAACCCCCGTCTTGGCCGAACGGCTCAAAACGGGGGTTTATTGGTTATTAGTTTATCGAAAGCGTAATTTTCCGTCTGCTTACCCACTCACCTTTGTAATAGTACCGATACTGATGACTTGGCAGGAAAAGTATCATTCACATGAGTGCGAAACTCAGCCGCTAACCCATCAGCTAAAATCAACGGGTCGATGTCCAAAGCTTTGCAGATTCTAAAGACAATAGGCATCGTTGGTTTGCTTTCTCCTCGTTCAATGCGGTCGAGATGCGGTTGTTTGATCCCTGCTAAAACGGACAATTGCGGTTGTGTAACTCCTTTCTGTTCCCGTTGCTCGGTTATTAGTTGCGATAGTGTCTTCATGTTTGTTGGTGTCAAGACATCACATACGATGCTGAAATAGAAATATTTCTATGCGATCTGTCAAATTCTCAAGCAAAGGCTGGTGTTGTCTTGGTATTCGAACCAACGTACTCAATAATTTACTTTGCAAAGTAGCCAATGCCATGAAGATCTCTTCGACTTGAACATCAGATGGGTCAGTTACAGCTTCCAAATCATCAAGAGCGGCTTTAAGGCGAGTCAACGTTCGCTCGACTTCAAAATCAAACCCTATTATTTCAACCAGCACCCATGTTGATTCAGTCCAAATTTGATGTATTCGTTCAATCATTTAACTTAATAATTCATCAAATATAAGCGAAGTAATGTACATAGAGAAAATCAGTGCGCCAGTAGCCAGTTTGCGCATGAGCAACAGAATTTAACTCGCATGCTTCAACATATTCCAGCTTTCAAGTGGAATCAAGACCTGTTGAGCTGGCGGTTGACCATGTTGATAAATGGCGTCAAATCGCCCTTCGATTTGCTTCAATGTTCTGATATGATATAATTTCTCTCCACAAGAAGTACAAACCAAAGCTGGCACATCTTGTACAACCATCAATGAGTCATTACGCTGATAAATATATTGCGTTGATACATGCTTGAATTCTTCATTACCACAAATATTACATTTATCGTTCATAATCGATTACGTTTAAACGGTGTGATAAATTTGGGCGGTGTCAGAATATAAACGGTAATTATGACGACTTGATCTGACTTATAACCTATAACTATATGAACGGGTTTCCCCAAGTTCGTGAAACCAACTAACAAACAACTTGCTCCACGGCCCGTGTCAGCATATTGCTCAAGAATAATTCCATTTTGAATAGCCTCTTCAACTTCAATAAGCACTAAGTTATCAGCTAATCGCTCTTTATCAGCGTGAGCAGAGTAAAAATACGTCTCTGCACGCACACATTGTTTTATCCAATCAAGCTCAATCATAATTCTCAGTGTGCTAGCAACCAATTCTCGCCTACACCAATACCGGTTTCCATTTTGACGCCCATTGGAATAGCATTTCTCATGATCTCATCAACACGAACGCGAAGTAATTCAATTTCGTCGCGGTGGGCGTCGAAAACCAATTCATCGTGTACGGTCAGAATCATTTTTGATTTTAATCCTTCGGCCTGCATAAACTCGTGAATACGAATCATGGCAATTTTGAGCATGTCGGCGGCACTGCCCTGAATGGGCGCGTTTACGGCATTGCGCTCGGCAAACATCCGGTCGGTTTGATTGCGCGAGTTGATATCGCGCAAATACCGGCGCCGACCCAGAATTGTTTCGGCATAGCCAAATCCCCGCGCTTTTTCAATGCATTGGTCGATGTAGTCTTTCACCGCTGGGAAACCCGCAAAATATTCGTCGATAATCTGGGCAGCTTCTTTGCGTGGAATCTTCAGCCGAGCGGCCAAACCAAATGCCGAAATACCGTAGATAATACCAAAATTAATGGTTTTAGCCTTCCGGCGCATATCGCCCGTTACTTCGTCCAGCCCAACGTGGAACACTTTACTGGCCGTTTGGGTGTGAATATCGACGCCGTTATTAAACGCTTCGAGCATTGTTTGATCACCACTGAAGGCCGCCATAATCCGCAACTCAATTTGCGAATAGTCGGCAGACATGATCAAAAACTCCGGTCCCCGCGGCACAAATGCTTTGCGAATTTCCTGTCCGCGTGGCGTGCGAATCGGGATATTTTGCAGGTTCGGGTTTGTTGACGAGAGCCGTCCGGTTGCGGCAACGGCCTGGTTGAACGACGTATGAATCCGCCCGGTGCGCTTACTAATTAACAATGGCAATGCATCGACATACGTATTTTTGAGTTTGATCAACTCGCGGTAATCCAGAATCTTACGGGCAATTTCGTGTTCTACTTCGAGTTTCGACAAAATCTCCTCGCCCGTTGCATATTGACCGGTTTTAGTCTTTTTGGCGTTCTTATCCAACTTGAGTCTGTCGAACAGAACTTCGCCCAACTGCTTCGGCGATCCGATATTGAATGTCTCGCCCGCAATGTCGAAAATTTCCTGCTGCACCTGTTTCATATCGATCTCCAGCGTGGCAGAGAGTTCAGCCAGCGCATTGGTATCAATCATGATCCCTTCCAGTTCCAGATCAGTCAGCACCTGAACGAGCGGCATTTCAACCTGATCGAAGAGTTTATACAGGCTATCCTTTTCAAGACGGGGGGCAAAAGCTTCCTTGAGCTGGAGAGTAATGTCGGCATCTTCACCCGCGTACTCGACCACTTTCTGCACATCTACATCGCGCATTGTTAGCTGACCTTTACCTTTTTTACCAATCAGCGATTCGATTTCAACGGGTTGATAATTCAGATACGTCATGGCCATCATGTCCATATTATGGCGCATTTCCGGCTCAATCAGGTAATGGGCAATCATGGTATCGAACAGTTTTCCCTGCACTTCCACGCCATACTTTTTCAGCATGAGCAGGTCATACTTCAGGTTCTGTCCAATTTTACCAATGACCGGATTTTCAAAAACAGGCCTAAACTGGTCCACAATTGCCTGCGCTTCGGCACGGTCGGCAGGTACGGGCACATAAAATGCTTCGCCCGTGCGGTAAGCGAACGATAGCCCAACCAGATCGGCTTCGACGGGGTCAATGGCCGTCGTTTCGGAGTCGAAACAAAGGCTCTCCTGAAGACTCAGGTAATGCACCAGACTAGCCCTCAATTCGGGGGTATCGACCAGCCGATAGTCGTGTTTTACCGACAGAATCGTCTTACGTCGTTCAGGCTGATTTTCGTCAATTTCGTAGTCGGGATAAACGTCAAGATAAGCCGGAGTCCGGCCATCCGGTTGTTCCGTTTCGGTTACCTCGGCTCCTGCCTTGTCATCCGTCGTGATCGTGTCCACCACTTCGGTTGTCGTCGCTTCGGATGCCGATGCAACCGGCGTTTTTACCGGCGTACGCTTTCCTTTAGGTTTAGCCCCTGGCGCAACTGTCGGCGAGTCGCCCGAACCAAAATCAAATGGCAAATCGTCGGCACCCGACGGTTTGATTGCGCCCATATTCGGGAAAGGCAAAAAGGCCGGAGTGTCTCCACCCGGCGAATCGAAGAGACTCATTTGCGCCGAACCGGGTGCTTTAAACTCGGCTGGCAAGGGCTTCTCATCGTAGGTGCCGCCTAACAAACGGGTTTTCATTTGCCGAAATTCAAGCTCATCGAGTAGCGCGGCTAATCGGGGTTTATCATATTCGGTATGGCGCAGGTGGTTCTCGTCAAAGGGCACCGGCACATCCAGATGAATAGTAGCCAACTCCTTGGACAGTAGACCCTGTTGGGCAAAATTGACAACGTTTTCTTTGAGTTTCCCTTTCAGTTCGTCGGCACGGGCAATGAGGTTTTCTACCGAACCGAAATCAGCGATGAGCTTCTGTGCTGTTTTTTCGCCGATGCCCGGAATCCCCGGAATATTATCGACCGAATCGCCCATCAAACCAAGCATATCCGTCACCTGATCGATGCGCTCAATTTGCCAACGTTCGAGTATTTCATTTACGCCCAGCTTTTCGGCGGGTTTACCCATAAAAGCGGGCTTGTAAATGTGAATATGTTCTTCTACCAACTGACCATAATCTTTATCGGGCGTCATCATATACACCTCAAAATCAGCCAGAGCTGCTTTTTTGGCAATTGTCCCAATGATGTCGTCGGCTTCGTACCCATCCAGAATCAACATTGGAATATGCATAGCTTCTACAATCTGTTTGATGTAGGGCATGGCTATACTAATGTCTTCGGGCTGCGATTGTCGGTTGGCCTTATACATCGGGAATTTCTCATGCCGAAACGTCTTTTTCGACGAGTCGAAGGCGACACCGATATGCGTTGGTTTTTCCTTCGTGAGTACTTCAATCATCGCATTCATAAAACCGAATACGGCCGATGTATTAATGCCCCGAGACGAAATACGAGGTGCTTTGCTGAAGGCAAAATGAGCGCGGTAGATAAGTGCCAGCGCGTCTAGTA
>JANXVQ010000579.1 GCA_025351545.1 Spirosoma sp. | reverse complement strand
GTTGGTTTTCTGGGACCTAATGGAGCGGGTAAGTCAACGACTATGAAAATTGCGACCGGTTACCTCCCTCCTACCGATGGCACGGTGGAAATTAACGGTTTCGACGTTCGAACGCAGCCGATGGAAGTCCGTCGGAGTGTCGGCTACCTGCCCGAACACAATCCGCTTTATCTGGATTTATACGTAAAGGAATATCTTCGCTTTGCCGGATCATTGCACGGGATGAAGGGAGCAGACCTGAACCGACGCATTGCCGATATGATTGAGCTAGTCGGTTTGGGCCGTGAACAACACAAACGTATCGGACAACTATCCAAAGGTTATCGGCAACGTGTTGGACTGGCGCAGGCCATGCTGCATAATCCACCCGTGTTGATTCTGGACGAACCCACAACGGGCCTTGATCCAAACCAACTGTCTGAAATACGGCAAGTTATTCGTGATGTTGGACGTGATAAAACGGTCCTATTCTCAACCCACATTATGCAGGAGGTCGAAGCCATCTGCGACCGTGTTGTCATTATTAATCGGGGCAAGATCGTTGCCGACAGCCCATTGAGCCAACTCAGGAGCACATCGGCCGGAGAAGGCGTAGTCGTTGTAGCCGAATTTGAAGGAGAATTATCTAACCCGGATATCCTGGCTTCGATACCGGGCGTTGAACAGGTAGAGTCCATAGAGCATGGACAATACAGAATCACGGCTGGACCAAACGTTGATTTGCGGGCAGCCATTTTCCGACTTGCCGCCGATCAAAATCTAACCCTTGTAGGTCTCCGACAACAGGAGAATTCGCTGGAAGGAATTTTTAAGGAATTGACGAAGTAACGCGGACGATCGGTCGCGTTACCATCCAGACAAAAGGTACAAATGCAGAAGGCGAGACATAGAGTCTCGCCTTCCAGTAAATATTGATTATAGAATACAGACAAGCCGTCCGCGTTTTATCGGGCGGTAGCCATCAATGGGTACTGGTCGAATATCGACCTGACTATACCTTTGAAGTAGTTATTTTTGAAGTTCTGATTACGCATCATTTTGGATGCGTAGCCTTTCCAGATAACCTGATACGATTCAGCATCTATGAGCGAAATCATCAGGGTGCCTTCGTCCAGGTTGTAATCGACACGCTTATATGTAGCGTCGTCATCTTCACGCACAACCCAATCTTTAATAACCGGCTGCTGATAGCCTCGGAAACGTAAATCAGACCGGAATATATTATAAGAAATCAACAGATTTGGACTGCGGTTACTGACCCGATAGCCCCGAGCTTCCATCTGGTGACGAATAGCATCCTGGATATCGGAGCAAAGGAGTGTTGAATCGACAAATTCGCATTCCAAAAAGTTGAATGATTCGTAATTTTTAAAGTGGCCCTCGTAGCTATAATCATGCTCTACAAACAACCTACTCGGCGAACAACCCGCCATAGCAATAACGGCCAGCGTAAACAGAATTCCGATACATTTTTTCATACTCAAGTTTGTATAGAGTTTTCAATAGATAACTTATATTTAATAGATAGTTATGACAATCTTAGGTCGAACTCAAATATAAACGTAATTGTTTGGCAAACAATCGTCTATGCCTAAATAGTCGGCTATTTATTTAGGCCTCGGTAGAACTCTAATCCCTTACGCATTTCGGACCCGGAAACGAGTATATCGAAGGCGCAACTGCCCGGCCCATCAAGCAACGCCATTCGCACTTCGCGGCCCCGATTCTTCTTATCCTGCAATGTCAGGGCTAAAATTGGCTCCGTGTCGCCTTCCTGTAAACGCACGTTTCCATATACGGCAAATATATATTCTTCGATTTGTGTTAGTACTGTTTCATCAATCATCTTCTTCTGATAAGCAATATAGGCTTCGGCAACCATGCCGACGGCAATAGCCTCGCCATGCAAAAGCCGCTTACGGGGTTGCGTCAAATAAAACGTTTCGACCGCATGGCCAATCGTATGACCGAAGTTCAGAATCTTACGTAAGCCCTTCTCGGTTGGGTCCTGCGCCACAATGCGCTGTTTTATGGCTACCGAATGAGCCACCAGTGCAGACCAGTTTTGCTCTTCGAGGTCGAGTCGACGGATTTCGTCCCACATCGTTGCGTCGGCAATGAGGCAGTGTTTGATTATCTCCGCAAAACCAGATCGAAGTTCCCGTTCGGGAAGCGTGGTCAGGAAGATCGGGTCAATTAATACAGCATTCGGCTGTTGAAATACGCCGATATGATTCTTGAATCCCCGGAAATCTATACCGAGTTTGCCGCCAACACTGGCATCTACCTGCGAGAGCAACGTAGTTGGCAATTGCGCAAAGGCGATACCCCGTTTATAGGTAGCCGCGCAAAATCCACCCATATCGCCAATAACACCACCGCCCAGGTTAAGCACCAGTGCATGACGATCGAAGTTAGCCCGAGTCAGCGCATCCCAAATCATTTCGCAGGTAGCCATGTGCTTCTGCTCCTCCCCCGATTTGATCCGAACGAGCGTATGCTTCGGTAAAAACGCCTTTAATTCGGGGTAGCAGAAACGAAACGTATGGTTATCGGCGATGACAGCGATGGCCGAAAAATCGTAGGAATCCAGAAAAGCGGGAAGGCTTTCGGCAAGTGGGGCAATAGTTACGGTCGACATACCGTAAAAGTACGGCGGTCAACGGTTGGTATAAAAGGAGAAGCGTAAGATTTTTTGCAATTCACTGACGAGTTAAAAAATTTGCCGGAGAATCCTGTCGGTTGTTTTTTCAGCAGGCAAAACTATCTTTACTTTCACTCCAGTTTCCCACCTTCTTCGTCCTCCCTTTATGAAAGTTCGCTACCGTGTTCTTGCGGGATTATTTCTACTCTCGACCATTACCTACCTCGACCGTGTTTGCATGAATGTGGTCAGTAAATATGTAAAATCGGATTTACATCTCGACAACCAACAGTTTGGCTGGATACTCGGTGCATTCTCCCTGGCCTATGCTTTATTCGAAATACCGACAGGTTCTCTCGGCGATAAAATTGGTCCCCGGCGTGTGCTGACGCGGGTTGTGCTGTGGTGGTCAGGCTTCACCATGCTTACGGGTACAGCCTTCAATTTTATCTCTCTTCTGGTGGTCCGGTTCTTATTCGGCGCGGGCGAAGCGGGGGCTTATCCCAATGCATCCATCTATCGTTATTGCACGCTGGTTTCCTGCCGTTGAAGTAGGGCGGGCACAATCGGTTATCTGGGCAGCCGGACGGCTAGGCGGGGCGTTAACTCCCCTGCTGGTTATTCCGCTCGTACATTTTGCTGGCTGGCGTTGGACCTTTGCCGGATTAGGTTTGTTAGGTGTCGTATGGGCCATTGGTTGGTACGCCTGGTTTCGTGACGAACCAGCCGCCCAGGAGAGTATAAGCCTTGAGGAAGTCCGGGAAATTGAAAGGGGTCGAAAAATCAAATCCAGCGATCACCTTATCCCATGGAAAACCATTTTTCGCAATCCCGATTTATGGGCGCTGATGTTAATGTGCCATCTTTTCTTTTACGGGTCGTATTTTTTTACAAACTGGTCGTCGGTTTATTTTCAGGAAGGGCGCGGTATGACCGAAGACCAAACGAAAAACTTCATCTCCCTCTCCTATTTTCTGGGTGCTGTTGGCTGTCTCATTGGCGGTATCCTGAGCGATGCGCTGACTAAACGGTATGGACTAAAAATAGGCCGTCGGGCGGTGGGCGTGGGTGGATTGGGATTATCGAGCTTGTTTTTCCTATTGGCCGGTTTAACTACCGACAACCAGATGGCGGGCTATTATCTGGCTATCTGCGTGTTAGCAAAAGATTTGGCCTTGCCCGTTGCGTTTGCGGTATGCGTGGATATTGGGCAGCGGAATGCGGGTTCGGTGACTGGCGCGATGAATTTTGCGGGTCAGTTGGGAGGTTTTTTCATCACTATCCTCTTCGGAATCATCGTCGAACAAACCAGTAACTTCAATTATCCACTATTTATGATTGCCGGTTGCCTGCTGGTCAGTTCCTTGCTATGGCTACGCATCGACCCAACCAAGCCGGTTACGATTCAGGCGTAAGGTTATCCTTCTATTATCCATTAGTCCATAAACTCTTAATTCATTTTCTTTTAATCAGTTTTTCTAACCAAAACCTATCGGTTAAGTTGAGTTTTTGAACAAACCGTTCATATTTTAACCAACAAAACTCAAGGTCATGATTTTAAAAATGGACAGGCTGCCAATTGAGTTGCCGAAACCGAAGAACCCCTCTGCCAATGATGCTGCTGCCCTTCAGGAACTGCTGGGTGGTAAATTCGGGGAGATGTCTACCCTGATGAACTACACTTTTCAGTCGTTCAACTTCCGTGGTCGCAAGAAAATCCGTCCCTTTTATGACGTCATCGCCAGTATTGCCGGTGAAGAATATGGCCACATTGAAGTAGTATCGTACGCCATTAACCTCTTGCTGACAGGTGTTACCAAGCGCGGCCATGATCCCGTTCCGGCTCCACTCGCCGATGCGGTCAATGCCCGTAACACGTATCACTATATTGCCAGTGGTCAGGGTGCATTACCCGTCGATTCGATGGGTAACTTCTGGACCGGTCAGAACGTGTTTAGCAGCGGTAATTTGAAATTAGATTTGCTGCATAACTTTTTCCTGGAGTGTGGCGCACGGGCCAATAAAATAAAGGCGTATGAAATGGTATCGGACCCAACGGCTCGCACGATGGTAGGCTACTTGCTTGTGCGGGGTGGTTTGCACGTGGTTGCCTATGCAAAAGCCCTGGAGAAACTAACGGGCGTAGAAGTAACAAAACTATTGCCGATACCTAATCTAAGCAATAATGCCTTTCCTGAAGCCAAAAAATTCATGGAGCAAAAACTGCACCTGGA
>JANXVQ010000555.1 GCA_025351545.1 Spirosoma sp. | reverse complement strand
CGACCCACTCTGGACCGGCGACGTTTTTGCGGTACAGGTGACCGATACGCAACCTACTTGCATAGTTGTGCGCATACTTTTGTCAGCCTCCGATGCGCCTTCGGCCTTTGATCTACGTTGCCATATCCGTGAGCAGCTCATTGCTTTCCTACGCGATGAGTATCCGCAAAGTTTGCCTCAAACGCGCCTGATGTTAGCTGAAGAGCTACAGCCAGAAGAAAAGAAAGAGGTATAAACCAAACAGCTTTTTAGTCTTCCCAACCAAATGACCGCTCAATAGCCTTTTGCCAGCCGTGCATAAGCTTCTTCCGTTGAGTATCGTCCATGTCTGGTTCGTATGTCCTGGCTATACCCCAGTTCTGGCGCAGATCGTCTAAGTTCTGCCAATAGCCAACGGCCAACCCGGCGGCATAAGCGGCCCCCAGGGCAGTGGTTTCGGTCATGCGTGGGCAAATGACAGGCCCATTCAAAACATCAGCCTGAAATTGCATCAGTAACGAATTAACGACCATGCCGCCATCGACACGTAACGATTTAAGCGACACCCCGGCATCTGTTTCCATTGCTCGTACTACGTCAACAGTTTGGTAAGCAGTAGCTTCCAGAACTGCCCTCGCCAAATGACCTTTGGTAACGAAGCGTGTCAAGCCCGCAATGATGCCCCTGGCATCGGCCTTCCAGTGCGGAGCGTAAAGGCCAGAAAAGGCCGGTACAAAATAAGCGCCACCATTATCATCAACAGACCGGGCAAGGGCTTCAATATCCGTACTTTTTTTGATAATGCCCAGATTGTCACGTAACCACTGCACTAATGCTCCCGTAATAGCAACACTTCCTTCCAGTGCGTAGTGGGCCGGTTCATTCTGAAATTGGTAAGCTACCGTTGTCAGCAGACCGCAGGTTGAGGTGCGAATTTCGGTGCCGGTATTCATGAGCAAAAAGCAACCCGTACCATACGTATTTTTGGCCTGCCCCGGCTCATAACAGGTTTGACCGACAAGTGCCGCTTGCTGATCGCCGAGAATGCCCGCTATGGGAACCCCTGGCAACACCTCCGACGATACTGTCCCATACACTTCACTGCTGGGTCGAATTTGTGGCAACATCGCACGAGGAACTGTAAAATCGCTTAGTAAGCTATCGTCCCAGTCGAGGGTTTGCAGGTTCATGAGCTGTGTCCGACTGGCATTGGTCACGTCGGTAAGGTGTAGCCCTTCGCTCGAACCACCGTGTGCCGGTCCACCCGTCAGGTTCCAGACGACAAACGTGTCCATATTACCAAAAATAGCCTCCCCCCGTTCGGCATCTTCCCGTAGATTCGGGACATTATCCAACAGCCATTTGAGTTTCAGACCACTGAAATACGTTGCTAATGGGAGACCGGTTTTTGAGCGGAAACGATCCTGTCCATGACCATCGCCCGAAAATTCGATAACCAGATCGGCGGTGCGCATGTCCTGCCAGACGATTGCGTTGTAGTAAGGTTTGCCCGTTTTTCGATTCCATACAACAGTGGTTTCCCGCTGGTTTGTAATGCCAACGGCAGCAATATCCTGCACAGAAAGTTTTCCTTTTATGCGGGCTAATGCAATGACTTCAAGCGTATTCCGCCAGATTTCTTCGGGGTCATGCTCCACCCAGCCGGGTTGCGGATAAATCTGTTTATGCTCTTTTTGAGCCAATGACACAATCTGACCCTGCCGGTCGAACACGATGCAGCGTGTGCTGGTGGTTCCCTGGTCAATGGCGGCTACGTACTGAGGCATGATAATAGTTGTGAGAAAAGATTCTGCAAATTAAACGTCACAAAGTGAACCAGCGAATCAATAGACCCCCTAATACGGCTCCGGCTAACGGCCCCATAACGGGCACCCAGGCATAATCCCAGTCTGACGAACCTTTACCCGGAATTGGTAGTATGGCATGGGCCAGACGTGGACTGAAGTCGCGGGCGGGGCTCATGGAATACCCCGTAGTGCCCCCGAGTGACAGCCCAATGCTCCAAACCAAAATGCCGACTAAATACGGCCCGACACCAATAGCCAGTTCGCCTAAATGTTTGGACGAGATACCAGCCAGACCAAGTATCAGTACCAGCGTCGCCAGCATTTCGCTCAGAAAATTTGCTCCCTTGTTGCGGATGGCCGGGCCAGTTGCAAAGCAGGCTAGTTTGGCCGCCGGATTAGGGGTGGCGGCCCAATGGGGGAAATAATGCAGCCATACTAAAATTGCGCCAAGAAAGCCCCCGATCAGTTGGGCTGTAATATAGGGCACCATATGACTATAATCGTTTGTCGCTATGGCGAAGGCGACCGTAACGGCGGGATTCAAATGGGCATCGACGCTCCCAAAAGCTTTGGCTACAAAAACGCCCATTGCCACGGCGAAGGCCCAGCCTGCCGTAATAACAATCCAGCCTGATGATTCACCTTTTGTTTGCTTAAGAACCACATTTGCCACGACTCCGTTGCCCAGCAACAGCAGCACCGTTGTACCAATTAATTCACCAAGGAAGGGAGAAGTTTGCATTGTTCGCGATAATAATTGGTAGCTGATGATCATAACCGACGATTCATTATTTGTCAGTTTAGACCGCCAACTACCAATTACTTGATTCAAGGTTTAGGAATAGTTTATGCGAATTAAGTCATATTTTTGGCCTCATTCCAAATCCAGAATCAGAATCTCATTTGGTTAGCTTGTTATTGCACCAGTCGTCATATCACTGTTTTCCTGATAACTCACTCATTAACAGATGAAAAGTATCATTTTTAGCCAAACCGGAAAGCCCACCGACATTCTTAAACTCACGGAAATTGCGCTCCCCGAACCAGGGCCAAATGAAGTGCGAATTAAAGTTATTGCTTCGCCGATTAATCCCTCCGATATCATGTTCGTCCAGAATCTATATGGTATCAGACCACAATTGCCTTCGGGAGCGGGTTTCGAGGGTGTGGGTGTTGTGGATGCGCTGGGAGAGGGCGTTCAGATGAAAACGGGTATGCGGGTAAGTTTTACCAGCGTCGGAACCTGGTCGGAATATGCGATTGCACACCAGCGAAGTCTGATTCCGGTGCCCGACGCTATGCCCGACGAGATGGCGGCTCAATTATTTGTGAATCCTTTTACGGCGTATGCAATGGTGCAGGATTCCGGCGTGCCGGAAGGCGGTTGGTTGATGGTAACAGCCGCCGGATCGGCCTTTGGCAAACTGGTTATTCAACTTTGTGCCATGAGAGGTATCAAAACCATCGGTACGGTTCGACGCAACGACCTCAACGACGACCTCAAAACGCTTGGCCTGACGGAGGTTATAAATACGGAAACTGAAAGCTTACCGGCTCGGGTCAAGCAAATCACGGAAGGTAAGGGCGTAACGTGCGTGCTCGACGCGGTTGGTGGTCATACCGCTACAGAAGCGGTTAGTTGTCTGGCTAGAGGAGGTACAATGCTCATTTATGGGTTGATGAGTTTGCAGGACCCCAGTCTGAATGTAGGACTGCTGATTTTTAGAGAGCTGACTATCAAAGGTTTCTGGCTCACGGATTGGATGCGCCGGGTTGATAGTCATATCCGACAGGATGTCGCGCAGAATGTGATTACTTTACTGGCATCAGGGGAAATTCAACTGCCTGTTGAAGCGTCGTACCCGCTCGAACAAATTGCCGAAGCCGTTGAGCATGCCGAGCGGAACGGACGTTGGGGAAAAATTCTGGTGAAACCTTGATCTGAAAAGCAATCATTGATTTGCCGATCGTGTGATGTTATTTTAGCGTAATTCACTCCGTGTTAATGGCTCGCTGGAATCTGGTTTATAGACTTTCCCTAATTTTCTATTTCGATTAAAGCGGGCTTCATTATCTTTGACAACAATATACGGCGAAACCAGCGCGTTTGTTTCAGTAACGACTACTGGTTCACCCTCATCTATTTACCGACTCGTTCGTATGCTCTTGCTCCAGGTTCCGGCCATCGACACTACGGCCGCATCGCTGTCGGCCACGACGGCTGCTCAACCACAAACTTTACAACTTTTTGATCTGGTAGCCAAAGGCGGCTGGGTCATGATTCCCATCGCGTTTTTGTTCTTTGCCACCCTTTATCTGATTTTCGAACGGTTCTTCGTGATTCGTTCGCAAAGCCGGTTCGACGCTAATTTTATCGATAATATTCGGGATATGGTGGCGCAGGGGAATATTAAGTCGGCCGAGTCTTTTGCCAAAAACCAGCGAACCGCTATGGGGCGCGTCTTTGAGAAGGCTATTGGCCGAATTGGTTCACCTATTCGGGAAATAGAAGGCACTATCGAAACAGTTGGTCAGATCGAACTGTCTCGTCTGGAGCGTAATATGGGTTATTTAGGGATTATCGCCGGGATTGCGCCCATGCTAGGTTTTATCGGGACTATTTCCGGTATTATCCGGATTTTCTACGACATCTCGCTGTCCGACAATATTAGTGTTGGTATTATTGCCGGGGGCTTATACGAAAAAATGA
>JANXVQ010000524.1 GCA_025351545.1 Spirosoma sp. | reverse complement strand
TGGCGCTCGTATTCCTGAATAATCTCCCGTGTACCATCAGTTGAAAAATCATCGCCAATTAATATTTCAATAGGGAATGTCGTCTTTTGCGCCAAAACACTATCAATAGCCTCGCGGATGAACTTCTTCTGGTTGTACGTGATAATCAGGACACTAACTTTTATCATAATAATCTGTAGTAAGGAATAAGCTGGGAGGCATCATGAAAGTCTCCTTCCTGATGCCTCCCAGCTTATTCCTGTCACCTTACTTTTATAGAGTTGTTTCTTTAGCCGTTTGAATCTGGGCTTTCCAACCCTGAGGCTCATCTTTTTCAGCAGGTTTGGCCCAGGGATCGTAGAAGGGCAGAATAGCTACCCAACGTCCGGCAGGATCATCCCAGCTAAAACGATCGGCAAAGCTGGATGGACTAACCCAGTGCGGCAGATCATAACGGAATAAAATCAAATCACCGATGTCCTGATAACCCTCTGTTTCAACAATATGATCGTTGATAACATAACCCGTACCACCTGAATTATAGTCTTTTCTGTATTGGTTCAATGCCAGAATAGTGCCAACCTTCTGCGGATTGAGCGGATGCCAGTGCCGACCGAAGAAACTGCCTCCCAGTGGATAGTGAGTTACCTGCGGATGGAAATAAGGTTGCCCTTTGTGAACACCATATTCTTCGTTATTACCGGTCAGGTTATTCCAGAACTGGCGCATTGGTGTGAAAACACGCATTAAGGTCTGTTGCGTTGGCTCCTCAAGGTCGAGAATGGCATCGAAGGTATGATCGTGAAACAGTTGCGGAGCCTGTTGAATTTTGGCAATGTGCAACCGCTGCTTGTGCTGGTTATTATCGAATGGATCGGGAGCTTCGGCCAGAGGAGTCTTGGCTGCCCAGGTATGCGTGGCCTTTATAACGTCACGAAGTGCTTCCTCCGGAATACCCGTTTTAATAATAACAATATTTGGTTCGTTGACTAACCGCATTACTTCTTCATACGGAATCTCAGGCACGATCTGGCCATCCTTGAATTGAGCGTCAACTTTTATAATGTATTTTGCTACTTCTTTCATGGTTATTCGCTTACTGATTTGCTGTCACAAAGTAGATAGGTATCCAGAGAAAATACAAATCTCCGATACTGATTTTGGTCATACAACGGGCTGAGTTGCGAAGCCAAATCCCGATGCGCCAAAACCATTTCCGTTATATAACATAACCCATTGATCATGGTTTTTGAAAATATGACAATAATCCATCATCATTGAGTCCCAACCATCAGCCGACCGTTCGATGCCTGCCAATTCATCTCTCCGTTCCCAACTTATACCATCTTTCGACTCAGCATATCCAATTCGGTAACTGCGCTGAACATCAGTACGGTAATTGGTCGCGTTGCGGTACGAAAAATACATTTTATATAAATCTCCGTCCTTATATACTGTTGGGCGACCGATTGCATCCGTAAACTGATCGTAACCTACACATACATGGCCTGTACGCTCCCAGTTAATGCCATCATTCGATTCGGCGTATTTAACATCGTAAAAGGGTTCGGGATGTCCGTTTATCACCTCAATTTTAGTGCAGGATAAATACCACATCCGCCAATTGATAGATCCGTCGGCTTGTTCCTCACGCATAACGCACGGTTGCGCTATCCAAACCTGATCGTAAATAGACCGGTCGAGCACCGGTCCCGTGTACTTACGCTCAAAAGTCAACCCGCCGTCGCGGCTGATTGCTAGGCCGATAGACAGTCGATAGCTAGCCGTTTCGCTTTTATTCCAGCCCGTATAATATAACCATATTTCGTCAGTCCCATCGGCCGACCGCACCGGTAAGAACCAGGAAGGCATGGTTCCTGCTTCATCGAACATGCCAACTTTGCCTTTGCTCAAACACGCTTTGTCGTGAACGTAGGTTACTTCCGATAAATTATCAGGATTCACCTCAACGAATGAAACAGCCGATGCAATGCTTTCATCACGAGTAGAAAAATACACCCGCAATTTATCGCCCATAGGATAACCAAATGGAACCTGTGCGTGTGTGCGACTAAATGGTTGTGAACCATCGGGTTTATAAACCAGTCCTTCTTTTTGCCAATTCATTAAATTCGGTTCTTATATGTATGAATCTACCGGAGTGTACTCACGGCAGATAGACATTAAATCGTTGGTAGTAAGCGCGCTGCCATGCTATTGTGAATCTGGGTCATCGTTTCTTTCAAATCGAATGTCCAGTCCCAGCCGGGGTAATGCTGCTTGAATTTGGTGAGGTCAGAAATGTACCAGATATGGTCGCCACTGCGGTTAGTTTCCGAATATTGGTAGTTCATTTTGTTGCCCGAAATTGCTTCGCAAAGAGCAATGGCTTCGAGCATGGAACAGTTGGCGTAGCGGCCACCACCCGCATTATACACTTCGCCTGGCCGGGGATTTTGGTAGAAATGCCAGAACATGTTTACTAAATCCCAGCTATGAATATTGTCGCGAACCTGTTTGCCTTTATAACCAAAAATAGTGTACTGATTACCTGTAATGGCGCATTTCATTAGGTACGACAGGAATCCGTGCAGTTGTGCCCCCGAGTGATTTGGCCCTGTTAGGCAGCCGCCCCGAAATACACCCGTATTCATGCCGAA
>JANXVQ010000482.1 GCA_025351545.1 Spirosoma sp. | reverse complement strand
CATAACATCAACCATCAGCTGCTATTAAAAAAGGCTCCATTTCAGGAGCCTTTTTTAATCTAATCGGAATGCATAAACTTACACACCGATATTCAATGTACTCAGTACACCGTTCATATTCCGAACGGCGTCGGCCGACTTACTGAAAGCAGCCTGCTCTTCGTCGGTAAGTTTGTAGTCGATGATTTCTTCCCAACCGTTACGTCCTAAAACGACCGGTACGCCCAGGCAAATGTCTGACTGACCATATTCACCTTCCAGCAATACACAGGATGGTATTACGCGTTTCTGATCCCGCAGGATACTCTCAACCATGTATGCACCAGCCGCACCCGGTGCGTACCAGGCCGATGTACCAATAAGGCCCGTTAATGTAGCACCGCCAACCATTGTATCGGCAGCTACTTTTTTCAGCGTTTCTTCGTCCAGAAACTGGCTTACAGGCACACCACCTCTGGTGGCTAAACGCGTTAACGGAATCATGGTCGTGTCGCCGTGACCACCGATAACAGAAGCCTGTATGTCGTTAGGCGAACAATTCATGGCCAGCGACAAATACGTTTTGAAACGGGCCGAATCCAGCGCACCACCTAGTCCAATGATCCGATTTTTTGGCAAACCCGACGCCTTCAGCGCAAGGTAGGTCATGGTGTCCATTGGGTTTGAGATAATGATAAAAATCGCATCGGGCGAGTATTTCAGAATATTTTCTGTTACCCCTTTCACAATACCCGCATTGATACCAATCAGATCTTCGCGCGTCATGCCCGGCTTACGTGGCAAACCAGATGTGATGACGACTACATCTGACCCGGCCGTTTTTTCATAATCATTCGTAGAACCTATCAGTTTTATGTCGCAGTCAAGCAATGTTGACGCCTGAAGCATATCAAGAGATTTCCCTTCGCTGATGCCTTCTTTGATGTCCAATAGCACGACTTCATGGGCGAGTTCCCGGCGGACGATGTTATCAGCGCAGGTGGCTCCAACGGCCCCCGCACCTACTACGGTAACTTTCATACGGTATTCGAAATTAAAGGGTTAACAAGTGACCGCAAAAGTACGTTTCTGGTTCAAGACAAACCAAAGCGTGTGGATTAAAACTTATAGTAGGTTCTATCGTTTATAGACTATTGAGTAAGTTTTTTGTGTTAGATAGTCACCATTATTTGCTTTGCCAGGTGGCTGCCAGCCAGAATGACAGTAGAAACAATGACAAATAAAAGTCTTATTACGCGGATTTTAGCCTCGATTTTCTTTAAGCGAGCCAACGTAGGCGCGGTTCGATATGCTCGTAACTCCCGCAGTCTCTTCCAGTTAATTCGGGATGCACTGGAAAAAAGTGGTGGCTTATCAGGCAATAACATTGCCGCTTTCCGGGAACAGTTGGGTATCGTTACGCGGCTGCTGAAGGCTTATGCAACAGGCCAATATCGTGCATTACCCTGGAAAACATTGATTCGGGTAATTGCGGTATTAATTTATTTTGTGTCTCCAATTGACATATTACCCGATTTTTTGCCAATTGTGGGCCTGACAGATGATATAGCATTAATGTTCTGGCTATTTAGCGGCATTAAAGATGATATTGAGAAATTCCGTATATGGGAACAAACGACAGCGAATTCGGGCGCAACGGCAACCCGACCGGTTGAAACGATTAAGATTGGGTGAGGAAACGATTGATTTCAGGCTCAAAATTACGGTTCTACAGTAGGTCTCCGAAATATTGACCTTATCACTTGAAACCAAACGAACGGTTACTGCGTAAGTTTCACCGAGTTTTAATAGATTGTACGAGAGAGTTTTGTTAATTTTGCATACATTCAAATCCCAAGAGTCATGATTTCGGCAAGCATTTTAGCATTTATGGGTTTGGGCGGTCAGGAAATGATATTCATTTTTCTGGCGCTGCTCCTTTTATTCGGCGCCAAGAAAATCCCCGAGCTGGCGAAAGGCTTAGGAAAAGGCATCAAAGAGTTTAAAGATGCTACGAAAGACGTTCGTGAAAACATCGAAGACGGCCTGAAAGAGTCGGAAAAATAATCTAGTTTTTTTTATAGACAGAGAATCAGGCAGTTCCTCCGGGGAGCTGCCTGATTCTCTGTTTTTATTAGTTTGTCAGGGGCCCGATCACTCGGTCCAACGACAAAAACTGTTTTCTGTTTTGACACTATACCGTAGTTTTTCCACCGTTCAGGCCGATCTCGAAACCGGCTCAACTACCTGCCGCCAGTTGGTGGCTCAGTACCTTACCCGCATTGATGAATACCGCCACCTCAATGTTTTCACAGAGGTTTATGCCGAAGAAGCCCAACAACAGGCTGATAGTATCGACCAAAAAATAGCCGCCGGCACAGCGGGCCGATTAGCGGGTATGGTCATCGGTATAAAAGACGTGCTGAGTTATTCCGGGCATGGCGTTCGGGCAGGAAGTAAAATTCTAGGCAATTTCACAGCACAATTTACAGCAACCGCTGTGCAGCGGTTGCTGGACGAAGATGTTATTATTATCGGTCGGCAAAATTGTGATGAGTTCGCGATGGGCTCATCGAACGAAAATTCGGCCTTTGGTCCTGTGCTTAATGCAGCCGATACAAGCCGGGTGCCGGGTGGGTCAAGTGGTGGCTCAGCCGTGGCTGTACAGGCTGGCCTTTGTTTGGCCAGCATTGGTTCTGATACGGGTGGTTCGGTTCGGCAACCAGCCGCTTTCTGTGGCGTAGTGGGCCTGAAGCCTACTTACGGGCGCATTAGTCGCTGGGGTTTAATTGCCTACGCGTCCTCTTTTGACTGCATCGGCCCTATCGCCAACACCATTGACGATGCGGCCCTACTGCTCGAAATTATGGCCGGTTCCGACGAGTTCGACAGTACCGTATCAAGCCAACCCGTTTCCGCTTACACCCAAACAACCCTGCCTAACCGTCCACTCCGAATAGCGTATCTGCGCGATGGCGTCGAGAGTACAGGGGTTGACCAGAGCGTTCGTGACGCGACCCAGGCTAAGATTGATGCTCTCAAGAATATCGGTCATACGGTAGAACCCGTTGATATATCGCTTCTTAAATACCTGCTTCCTACCTATTATATCCTGACTACGGCAGAAGCTTCGTCAAATCTATCTCGTTTTGATGGGGTGCGCTATGGCTACCGAAGTGTATCTACCGATGCATCAGCAATCGACCTTTTGTCGTTGTACAAAAAAAGCCGTACTGAAGGATTTGGAGCCGAAGTGCGTCGGCGGATTTTGCTGGGTACGTTTGTCTTGAGCGCCAGTTATTATGATGCCTATTATACGAAAGCTCAGCAGGTTCGGCGATTGATTCGTCAGGAAGCTGAACACATCTTTGAGCAGTATGACTTTTTATTATCGCCCACTACCCCAACGCCAGCGTTTCGGCTGGGCGAGAAAACCGATGATCCATTACAAATGTACCTCGCCGACATTTTTACGGTACAGGCTAATGTAGTTGGTTATCCAGCGATATCCATTCCCAACGGTATTGATGCTGATGGGTTACCTATTGGCTTGCAATTAATGGCCCCGCCTTTTGCGGAGGGCGCGTTGGTAGCCGTGGCGAAAGAGATTTATAACGCGTGATATAAGGCCGGGATCGTTTATACGGTGTGTCGGCAGATCATACATTATTTTTTAACGTAACGAACCTAACTGAACGAAACCTATATGAACTACCTGAACCGTAGCCTGTTAACAGTAGGATTGTTGAGTACACTAGTGGGACTGGCAACAGTAACCCACGCCAATCCAACCAGTACCCCGGTACGGATGCTCCACCAGGACCGCGTCAAGACCACGATTCAGTCAGATAGTACAATTGTCAAGAAAGATACCATTGCGGCAGTACCGACGGTGCCAGACAGTTTGTTGCGAGAGCGATTGGCAAAACTGCAAAAGTCCATTCCGCTAAACTACCATAAGGCTGTGCAAGCCTATGTTGACTACTTCACCTTCCGCAAAGCCAGCACAACAAAGACAATGTTGGAGCGGATGCCGCTTTTCTTCCCGCTTTATGAGCGCATGCTGGCGCAGTATGGCCTTCCCGATGAACTGAAATATCTATCAATTGTCGAATCGGCGCTGAACCCGCGGGCTATTTCGCACGCAGGCGCGGGCGGACTTTGGCAAATTATGCCCGGTACTGGCCGCGACCTCAAACTCTATCAGGATGATTACGTAGATGAACGGATGGACCCTGTTAAAGCAACCGAAGCAGCCTGCAAATATCTCCGCGATTTATATGCCATTTTTGGAGATTGGGAACTGGCGTTAGCGGGTTATAACTGTGGGCCGGGTGCTGTTAAACGAGCTATGCGCCGGTCGGGGGGAGATTCTTTCTACACAATTTATGACGCACTTCCGAAAGA
>JANXVQ010000479.1 GCA_025351545.1 Spirosoma sp. | reverse complement strand
CGCCGTTGGACCAAAGCGGTAAAATCACGTTGTAGCGCGGATTTTCAGTCTGCGCTACGACGCTGCATCGGGCACCGTCACTGGCAATGAAGGCCGCGTAGTTTTGCCACGGCTAAACGAAATAACGGCACCCGTTGGCACCAGACCTGCCATAATCAAGTAAGCATAAGGCACGCCCAGCAGTTGAGCCGTTGTCTCCTCGGGCGATACATCATGCGCCAGCGCGTTTCGATTACGCGTACTGTACCTATTCCAACTGGTATCCAGGAACGAAAAAGCGAAATATCCACAGGCAGTAATCAACAAGCCAAAACCGGATAACCATCGGGTACTGATCCGGCTGGAGAGATAGCTGCCCGGTGGCGCAATAAGGCTGAGTGTCGGCGGCCTACCCAATCCGATAATTTACCCATTATGAGTAGCGTACTGGTCATTGTCAGCAAGTAGCACAGGACAATCTATTCGACACTATCGACCGCCTTTAGTTCTCGCCGGATGGTGGGTAAAGCAATGTTAACAAGGCTACTGTCGAGGGCAGACATGAACGTGCCGAACATGATCGTGCCCAAAATAATCCATTTGTTGGGAGCCGACGAAATGATCGTAGCAACGGGTGGCACTGACACAGACAGATCAAGTTAATTCTGCAACGTAACAGGTTAAATTCGCTGGTTGTTCAGTGCAATAGGAGCAATAGTTAGGCTATAAATCAGGCATACCGTTATCAATTAACTATTGATTTCTTATCTTACTACGCTATTCTCCAGAGCAAACCCTAGCAAACAACCTGATGAAAACATCCCGACGAACTTTTTTACACAAAACAACCCGAAACAGCCTGGCAATCCTTTCAATGGGCAGCCTGACCGGCAATACGCTTAATCAACTAACACTCGGTGCTACCCTTTCCGAAAAGTCATTAACAAAATCGCTGCTTGTCAAAGCCGACCATGTAGTTCGATCATTACCCGAAAATATGGTCTGGGGTTACTATGGGGCTGATGTGCCGCCAGTAGCCAGAGTAAAAGATGGCGATGTAGTTGAAATTCAGACGGTTAATCCGTCGGGTGTCAGCCGAACAAACCCGGAAAAATTTTACACCAAAAATAACCTACCCATCGACCAGCATGCCCGGGAGGTAATTGCGATCATGAAAAATGTAAAGCCCGAAGCATCGGGGATTAAGGGGCACATGCTGACAGGACCGGTTTACATTGACGGAGCCGAGCCCGGCGATAGCCTTGAAATTCGCATTCTCGATATGACCTTTCCGGCCCCCTTTGGCGTCAACAGCGTTTGGCCGGGTGGTGGCGGCATTCCTGATGAAGTCAAAACCCGCGAGACGTTCGTGTATCGCTACGATATGAAACGAAAGACCGCTTCTTTAAAAGAGGGAATAAATATTCCGTTGAAGCCGTTTATGGGCGTTATGGCGTTGTCGCCACCCGCCGATATGGGCCATCAGAGTTCAATTCCGCCCAATTTCTACGGCGGCAATCTGGATATTAAACATCTGGTAAAAGGCACAACACTACATTTGCCGGTTTCGGTGCCGGGCGGATTATTTACCACTGGCGATGGTCATGGCGCACAGGGAAATGGCGAAGTTAGTGGGGTTGCCATCGAAACGGCCATCACGCTTACGGTCAAGTTTATTGTTCACAAAGGCAAAACGCTGAAACAGCCACGGGCCGAAACGCCAACCCATTTTATTGCCGTTGGCCTGGACAAAGACCTGAGCAAAGCGATGAAGAATGCCCTGTCCGAAGCCTGTGCCTTTATAAAAGATGAATTAGGATTTACCTTCAACGAAGCGTTGTCCATCGCCAGCACAGCGGTCGATTTTGAAGTTAGTCAGGTAGTGGATCAGACTTTGGGGGTTCATGCCATGATTCCCAAGTCGATTTTCACGAAGAGAAAATTCGATTACTGGTCCTAAGTAACCGATTTAGTCAGGGCAGGGCTTTCTTACAAAAATTGATACTCTGATAATCGGGTCGTCTCTGTGAGGTCGGTTAGAGGTAACCGAC
>JANXVQ010000445.1 GCA_025351545.1 Spirosoma sp. | reverse complement strand
ATAAATCATACCGCACGCCCGAGCCAACAAACGCCTTTTTAATATTTGGATTGGCATCGACCTTGCGGTACAACTCCGTCATTGGTTTATGAGACGTGTCGAGGTTTGAGCAGATAACCGGGTGAATACAACTTGGGCTTTGGCAACGGGCGCAAATCGACTCGTCTTTACCCTTCATTTTGTACATATTGGCCGACGGCCCGCCCAAATCCGAGATGTACCCCTTGAATTCGGGGTGTTTCGTTATTTCATCGACTTCTTTCAGCACCGACGCTTCGCTACGGGATGCAACGAACTTGCCCTGATGCGCCGAAATAGTACAGAAACTACAGCCTCCAAAACAGCCCCGGTGCATATTTACCGAGAACTTAATCATATCGTAAGCTGGAATTGGACCCCGTTTTTTGTATTTCGGGTGAGGCATACGGGTGTACGGCAAATCGAACGACTTGTCGATTTCAGCCTCCTCCATCGTTTTAAACGGCGGATTAATTACCAACACCTGATCACCCACTTTTTGGGTAATCCGGTTGGCTTGCCACTTATTCGATTCAACCTCAACAATTTTGAAGTTAGCCGCATACTTTATTTTATCTTCCAGACACACTTCATGGCTAGACAGTTCGACCGAACTCCAGTTATTATAATCGCGCAGTTCGGTGCTGGCGTCGTGCATAAACGCCACCTGATTGACGTTCCGCATCGACGAAAACGGTACACCTTTTCTTGCCAGTTGCAAGATTTCCCGAAGGGGTTGCTCGCCCATACCATACACCAGCATGTCGGCGCCAGCATCGACCAGAATGGAGGGCATCAGTTTGTCCTGCCAATAGTCGTAGTGGGTTACCCGACGCAACGAAGCTTCGATGCCACCAAGCAAAACCGGCACGTCGGGATATAGCTCTTTAAGTATTTTGGAATAGACAATAGTGGCATAATCAGGGCGGAAGCCCGCTTCACCACCGGGCGTATAGGAGTCATTGGAACGCAGGCGTTTGTTGGCCGTGTAATGGTTGACCATAGAATCCATACAGCCTGCCGTGACACCAAAAAAGTATTTTGGCTTGCCAAATTTCTTAAAATCACGCAGATCATCTTTCCAGTTAGGTTGAGCTATAACGGCTACCCGAAACCCTTCACTTTCCATAATGCGGCCAATCACAGCGGTTCCAAAGGCTGGGTGATCTACGTATGCATCCCCTGATACAAGCACAATATCAACCTCATCCCAGCCTCTTTTTTCGACTTCTTTCATCGTTAGAGGCAACCAGTCTGTAATGGGTCTTTCAATCATGATTACGTAAAATTATCTACCTAAAAAACAGCGAATTTACGAAATAATTCAGTGAGTGATAAGGAATTGTGGGTTTTCTGCCTATTTGTACCTATGTCGGCTACGCTATTAATAGTTCAATACAGGGCTTTCTCATAAAATAGGCAAGGATTAAGAAACTCTACCTTTGTGGTTAACTAGACTACAAAAAATATGATTCTCTCTCCCTGCCAATGCCAAGATACATCCTTTTTTCAACTACTGAGCCAAACCGCCACCCTTGATGGCCGAGATAACAGACCGTTATCTCTCGTGCTCAATTGCCCCGCCTACTCCCTAAAGTCAATGGCGTGCTACTGGCAGAGTTGGTGTTCAACTGACTGTTCAGCAAAAAGCCTGCGGGGCCGCCCTTTAGGTTTGCCGCTGATGGTAAGGAACTGCGGGGCAGTATCGTACCAGGTGACAAGCGAGGAGAGGCCTGTGTCTCGCTGGTCGCGCATGCAACCCAACTGATTGCGGGCCAAGCTTATTATAACGGCAGAAAAGAGAAGGTCAGGATGCTGCCCAGCATGGACACGGACGCATTGATCAAAGAAGCTACGCCTGTAAGAGCCCACTGGCCCCTCGCTGGCAGGGTAGTGGCATGTAGACCTTGGTGCGGGTAGCCCGAATCCGTCAGACTCTGGCTGGCGTAGCCTTGAGTCATGAGATGAGCTACTTTGTCAGTAATGCCGTCATTGAGCATCAAGCTCAGGCAACTGAGTTATTTGAGGCCGTGCGTCAGCATTGGCGAATCGAAACGATGCATCATCAGCGTGACGTGAGTCTAAGGGAAGATGAGTTTCGCAGTAGCCAACCGTCGGTAAGCCGACTCATGAGTAGCCTTAGGTCATTAGTGTTGAATCTGTTAAAGAATGAGATGGTCAAAAATATGGCCGCTAAAATGGATGAGTTTGCCGACCAATTTCATACATTACTTCAGTTCATGATTCTCAAAAAGGTTTTATGAGAAAGCCCTGTATGTCAATAACTGATGTTACGTATGGGTAGTCTATTTGTAGCAACCTCTTTCTAAATTTACTTAAAAACACGACAAAAACCGTTCATGGAGTTTATATCCTCTATTTTTGACCTTCTAAGGCTGCGTAACATCAGTCAATAAGTTAGATCATGCTTAACTTAATGTTCAGTTAAAGGTAGCAGGTCCACTGAAGGGTCTGTACTAGTTTGGGGAGGGTTATCAGCGCAACCCTCCTCCCCAAACACGATACCGGCATAATCCCGTATCTTAGCACACCCATTTTCTGTGTAGCTATGCCCTCAACATCCATTCGCGAAATTGCCAAACT
>JANXVQ010000351.1 GCA_025351545.1 Spirosoma sp. | reverse complement strand
CGTTGTCGCCATGACTAAAGACGCCGACATCGCCCCCGGCGCAGATGATTACTCCCGCGTCTAAAGCCTGTTTGAAGGTCACTCTTTTTTGTTTGATCCGGTCTGGTTCGGGCTCCTGACCTTTTTTCCAGCCACGATACTGGCTCGTAGCATCACCAGCCGCCAATGTAGGGCAAAGAGCCGTACCGTGTTGCTTCATAAGCGCAAAAATTTCGGGCGTTCCGGCATCGCCATGTTCAACCGTTTCGCAACCGCCCAAAATGGCCCGGCGCATTCCTTCGGCTGTACTGGCATGAGCCGCGACACCCCGACCACTGCTTTTAGCAACCTCTACAATGAGTTTAATTTCGTCGATGGTATAGGTTGGTCGAGCTTCGGCCATTAGTCCCCAACGATAATCGGCGTGGATTTTAATGGCATCGGCACCTTTCCCGATTTGCCGCCGAACCGCCTGAATCAACGCATCGTGGCCGTCGGCTTCTTCTGCTCCCTGCGGCACATCTATATCTGGGCTGAATCCTTTTGGTGCATAACTGCCCGTAGCGATAAGCGCTTTCGTGACGATAATCATGCGAGGTCCGGGAATTATGCCTTTGTTGATAGCCTGTTTCAAGCCCACATCATCGTACTCTGCGCCTTCGGTGCCGAGGTCACGAACGGTTGTGAAACCAGCCATCAATGTTTTCTGAGCATGAACCGTCGCCCGTGCGACTCGCAACGATCGAGCTTCTTTCAGCACCTGATCGTCCCAGGGCGTTTCATTGTAAGGATGCAATAATAGATGAGAATGGCCTTCAATCAGACCGGGCAATAACGTAGTTCCCTTAAGCTCCATCGTTTCTGCGCCAGTTGCCGATACCGACGAAGCAGGACCCGCCGATTCAATTTTATCGTCCTTTACCCGAACAACCCAACCTTCATGCATAGTCTCACCATCGAAAACGCGGTCGGGGTGCAGGAGGTACGTTTTCTGTGCAAAAAGGGATGTGGGAAACCAGAGCAGTAATAAGTACAGTTTGTTCATGAGAGGAAGTAACAATTCAATTTGAAAGTACGCAAAAAAGCGTTCCGGCCCTATTTGCTGTTCCTACATAAGCCAAAACAATACGGCCAGATTTATAAGTGCACAGATTTTTCTATCGGCTGCGCTTTTGGGTAATTGAATCCCAAGTGCTCTGTCCAACTATCAACACCACCAGCCCCGGCAACAGAATGGCTCCAGCCCGAAAACCGGCTCCGGTAAGTTTGTAGATACCCGTATTGTACTGGGAAAAACTCTGGAACAGATAGTAGACTGACGCGGCAAGCAACGCGACCGATACGACTATGGCTATAGCCTGACTCAATCGGCCAAGCAGCCACGTTATCAAAAGAGTTATCCCCACAACCAGTGAAACGGTGCCAATGGCTTTCGGAACCGTTTCGATTGCTTCGTAATCAAAAAAGAACACCCCGGCCTGACCAATCAGATTAGGGTGTGACAGCAACCAGGCGTCTAAAACGACTAGAACAAGCAGTAAAATGTAAAAGTAAGAGTTACGCATTCGTAAGTACAGGGCGATTTTATGCTCTTTCTAAATGAATTTCAATATCAGACGCTACAAAAATATAAGACTTCTTCACTGTAACTCCATATAAATCGATATCTGTTTGCTCCCAACCCGTTTTACTTGTAAAATTGGCAGGCTCAGTAAAGTACTCGTTCTGTAACAGAATGATTCCCGATATTTCAAGTAATTCTTGCTTTGTCAGTATATACTGAACCTGCTTTACTAAGTAGTCCAACGCCTGTTTGCGATCTTCATCAATCCATTTAGCTGCAACCAATAGATCCCAAACAGAAGCCTCCTCGCGCAAAACGAGAGCAAAAAAACTCAACTCACCCTTTTCGTTTGTAATTGGCTCAACTAAACTGCCTATTTTTCTGATTAGCTCTCTCATAGAACATCCATAAGCGTTTTGGTAGCACTAATTACATTAGTAACTTCACTTCTTTTTCGCAATATCTCAGCCCTGTTCATAGAAACTACACGATTATATCGAATTTCAGGATTCCATGTTTTAACTGTTGACCACTCTGACAGATACGATTGTTTGACTTTATCTTCAACTCCAGACAAATGAAGTAAACTATCAAAATCGTGAGTTTTAAAGCTTGCCAACCCTTCGAAATCTTTTCTCTTCTCAGGAAAATCTTCCCATTTAAGTGTTTTGCATACCCTCAATTTAAGAACAATTTCCATGACATATCCACACAAATAAGTCGCTCCATCAAACCGGCCCGCTTCAAACAGTGTTTCAGCATCAACTAATCGTTCTTTGGCTATACGCTTCAACTCAGCTCTTAATAACATATCGGCCAAGATAAGACCAATTCTGTTCATCCCGCCAGTTCCATTTTCAAAAACTTACCGGTATAACTTCCCTTTATTTCAGAGACCTTTTCGGGCGTTCCCTCGGCAATGATGTAGCCACCTTTATTACCGCCTTCCGGGCCAAGGTCAATAACGTGGTCAGAGACCTTGATAACATCTAGATTATGCTCAATAATCAAAACAGTATTGCCCTTGTCGGCGAGTTTATTCAATACGTCGAGCAAGTGAGCGATGTCCTGAAAGTGCAGTCCTGTGGTTGGTTCGTCGAGGATGTAAAGCGTCTTGCCCGTGTCTTTTTTAGATAATTCTTCGGCAAGTTTTACCCGTTGAGCTTCCCCACCCGACAAGGTCGTAGCGTGTTGACCCAGCGTGATATAGCCCAAACCAACGTCGTTCATCGTCGTTACTTTGCGCAGAATTTTTGGCTGACTGGCAAAGAATTCCAACGCTTGTTCAACGGTCATGTCGAGCACATCGGCAATGGATTTACCTTTGAAACGAACTTCGAGCGTTTCACGGTTAAAGCGCTTGCCCTTGCAGGTTTCACACATAATGTGAACATCGGGCAAAAACTCCATCTCGATTTTCTTCATCCCCGCACCTTCGCAATCCTCGCAACGGCCGCCCTTCACATTGAACGAGAATCGGCCGGGCTTGTAACCACGAATTTTTGCTTCGGGCAATTCAGCAAACAGCGTTCTGATCTCCGAGAACATGCCCGTATAGGTTGCCGGATTTGAGCGGGGTGTCCGACCGATTGGCGACTGATCGACTTCAATAACTTTGTCTAAATACTCCAGACCGTCCACCGTTTTGAATGGGAGAGGTTCACGTTTCGACCGAAAAAAATGCCGGTTCAGGACCGGAAATAGTGTTTCGTGGATCAGCGATGATTTGCCACTGCCCGAAACGCCCGTAATCGTTACCATTTTGCCGAGTGGCAGTTTCAGGGTAACGTTCTTAAGGTTATGTCCCGTTGCATTCTTGATAATCAGAAACTTACCATTTCCAATACGTCGTTTAGCAGGCACTGCAATGGATCTGCGACCGCTTAAGTAATCGGCTGTTGTGCTACTACCCGCCGGGCCAACGTACTGATTTTTCAGGAACTCTTCGGGTGTTCCGCGGTTAACGACCTGACCACCGTGTCGTCCCGCACCGGGGCCAATGTCGAGTATATAATCTGATTCGAGCATCATGTCTTTATCGTGTTCAACGACTAAAACAGTATTCCCCAAATCGCGCAGATTTTTCAGCGAATCAATGAGTTTAACGTTGTCGCGCTGGTGAAGGCCAATGCTCGGTTCATCCATAATGTAGAGCACGCCCACCAATTGCGTCCCGATTTGCGTGGCCAGCCGGATACGCTGCGCTTCGCCACCCGATAAGGTTCGCAAAGGGCGGTCAAGGGTCAGGTAATCGAGGCCAATATCGAGCAGGAAGCCAATACGCTTACGGATTTCCTTCAAGATTTCTTTGGCAATTACATTCTGCCGATCTGTCAGACGACTTTCTACCCCTGTAAACCATTCCGTTAACTCGGAAATGTCCATGCGCGCCAGTTCGG
>JANXVQ010000408.1 GCA_025351545.1 Spirosoma sp. | reverse complement strand
AACCCACTTTATCACTGGTCTCATCTGGAACTGAAAAATCCATTTGGGATAACGGACATACTTAACCCCTCAACTGCCCGGTCTATTTATGATACGTGCAACGAACAACTGCCCGATCTCTCGGCCCGAAATCTACTCCAGCATTTCAATGTGCGGGTAGTTTGTACGACCGATGATCCGCTTGATTCCCTCGAACACCATAAAAAAATAGCGCAGGATGGATTCGGGGTTAAAATTCTGCCTGCTTTTCGCCCCGACAAAGCAATGGCTGCCGAAGATCCAGCGGCACTCCGCACATACATAAAAAAGCTGGCTGAGTTAACAAATGCAGAAATTCTGACATTAACGCATTACCTCGACGCGCTCAAATCCAGACATGATTATTTCGCTGAGATGGGCTGCCGATTATCTGATCACGGGTTGGAAATGGTGTATGCCGAGCCGTATACAGATGGCGATGTTCAGCGCATATTTGATCATTTGCAGCGAGGTGTTGATATTACGTCCGTAGATGTGCTGAAATTTAAATCATTCATGCTGGTGCAGTTTGCCGAATGGGACCATGCCAAGGGCTGGACGCAACAGTTTCACCTTGGCGCACTTCGTAATAATAACATCCGCCGACTGCGCGACCTCGGTCCCGACACAGGTTGGGACAGCATTGGTGATTTTCCGCAGGCGGCTTCCCTGTCCCGCTTTCTGGGTGGATTGGATGACCGTAATCAACTGGCCAAAACAATTCTGTATAATCTAAATCCGGCCGACAACGAGGTGATAGCTACCATGATCGGTAACTTCAATGACGGCTCTGTACGCGGCAAAATACAGTTTGGATCAGGCTGGTGGTTTCTCGATCAGAAAGACGGTATGGAAAAACAAATCAACGCGCTCTCGAATATGGGACTTGTGAGTGCTTTCGTCGGTATGCTAACTGATTCGCGTAGTTTTGTGTCCTACCCACGTCACGAATATTTCCGGCGAATTCTGTGCAATATCTTCGGCAACGAGGTTGAAAACGGGGAATTACCCAACGACATAAACTGGATTGGCCAGATTATACAGGACATCTGTTACCGCAACGCCGAGCGATATTTCGGATTTTAAGTTCGATCAATGACGCACACATTTATTGAAACGAACGGTCTGTCTGGCCAGCCGATTAAATTGCACGTTGTTCAGGCAGGGCCAGTCGATGGCCCGCTTGTGATCTTGCTGCATGGTTTTCCGGAGTTCTGGTATGGCTGGAAACAACAGATTGATGTGTTAGCTGAAGCGGGATTTTGCGTGTGGGCACCCGACCAGCGGGGTTATAATCTCAGCGATAAACCAACCGGCATCGAGGCATATGGCATCGACACGTTAGTTGCCGATGTGGTTGGGTTGATCGACGCAGCAGGGCAACAAAAAGCGGTGATTGTGGGGCACGATTGGGGCGCGGCTGTAGCCTGGTGGACGGCTGTTTCATATCCGGAACGGGTCGAGCGGTTAGTTGTCATGAACGTTCCACATCCAATTGTCATGAAGCGATTTGTCCGCCGTAATGTTGGTCAGATGGTACGTAGCTGGTACATCGGTTTTTTTCAGTTGCCGTGGTTGCCCGAAATGGCAATTCGATTGGGCAATCGGTCCATGCTCGTCGGAACCCTGTTAAGCAGCAGTCGGCCGGGAACGTTCAGGCGAGCTGATTTACAGCAATATAAAGCCTCGTGGTCGCAGCCAGGCGCAGGAAAAGCAATGATCAACTGGTATCGGGCTTCCTTGAGAAAACCACCCGCCCAGCAACCCAGTATTCGAGTTATTGTGCCGACTTTATTGATTTGGGGGGCTCTCGATAAGTTTTTAAAGCGGGAGATGGCTCAACCCAGCATTGACCTTTGCGACAACGGACGTGTGGTATTTATTGAGGAGGCTACCCACTGGGTTCAGCACGAAGAACCCAAACGGGTGAACGGGTTGTTACTCGAATTTTTAAGTTAATTCTTCGTGTAAAAAAAACGTTGACAAAGCTGATAACTCTGATAATCAATAGCCTATAGTATCAGCTTTGTCAACGTTAGATTCAATTCAATTTTGCTGAATTGACCTATCTACTGCTTGTAAACCTTCCCGTTTTTCATCACAAACTGAACCGTTTGCAACGTTTTGATATTTTGTATCGGGCTTTCGTCTACGGCAATAATATCCGCAAATTTACCCGCTTCAATCGAGCCAACCTGCGTATCCATACCCAGTAACTTCGCGTTGGTCATCAGAGCCGATTTGATGGCTTCGACTGGCGGCATGCCCGCTTCAACCATGTATTCAAACTCTTTAGCGTTGTACCCGTGAATGTAAACGCCGGCATCGGTTCCAAAGGCAATCTTGACACCTGCTTTGTACGCTTTGGCAAACGTGGCCTGAATTTTAGGGCCAATAGCTAGTGCCTTTGGTGTTACCAGAGCAGGATAATACCCAAAATGTCTGGCCGAGTCGGCGGCTGTTTTTCCGGCAATGATCGTTGGGACGTAATAGGTGCCGTATTTTTTGAATAGCTCAATCGCTTCATCATCCATCAACGTGCCGTGCTCAATGGTTTGTACACCCGCTCTGATCGCGCGTTTCATTCCTTCGGCTCCGTGTGCGTGAGCGGCTACCGCAAAGCCGTAATCTTTGGCGGCATCGACCACAGCTTTCACTTCTTCCTCCGTAAATTGAGGTCCAGAGCCATCTTTAGCGTTGCTCAAGACGCCACCGGTTGCCGTAATTTTGATCAGGTCCGACCCATCTTTGTAGCGTTGCCGAACAGCTTTTCGGGCATCTTCGGGTGAATTGATTACACCCTCTAATGGGCCAGGATCGCCCATCAGGTCTTTTCGGTAGCCGTTAGTGGGGTCGGCGTGGCCTCCTGTTGTGGCAATGGATTTGCCAACCGTCAGCACTCGAGGGCCGTCTACCAGCCCGGCATTAATGGCGTTGCGAAGGGATACATTTACACCCGTTCCCCCAAGATCACGAACGGTTGTGAAACCGGCTAGCAAGGTTGTTTTGGCATATTGTGCCGCCTGAAATGCAACATCGGCCTGGTTTCTGGTGAAGCCATCAATAGCACCACCCCGGCGCGTCTGCATTTCCAAATGGACATGCATATCAATCAAGCCGGGTAATACGGTTTTTGATTTCATATCCAGCACACGATCCTGGCCGGTGGGTGTAGCGTAGCCTTTTTGTACAGCGGTAATTTTGTTTCCTTCGACGACCACCGTCATTTGTGGCTGGAGAGCATTTTCGACACCATCAAAGAGATTTCCGCAGTGAATTAATGTGCGCTGGGCAAATGAAGGAGAGGCTAGTAGAAACAATCCTACCAGCAGGTATAATTTTTTCATAAAACAAGTTTGTTGGGTACAAAAAAGGCTGTAACCATTGGTTACAGCCCTCAAAGTACGAAAAGACCCCGAACAACGCTTATATTTTTGTTACCTGAACGACGGCTACTTGAGGTTCATTCGTAGCAGGGGAAGTTGGATAAGGGTTCACCCCTCGCAAAATCACCTTATAAGCAGAGTTGGTTAGTGTGATATTTGTTGAGTCTAGTCGCTTTGAATTAAGGCCTGCCCCTAATGTCAGGCGAACGGTGCCGGAGTCTTTGTCATTCGATAGCAACAGTTTGACTTTAGCTTCCCCGGCCCAAATACAATTGACACCGGTTGGGCAGCGACCATCCTGAATTGAATCTACCCGAACAGCAATGCCCGAACCGAGCCGTGCTGATTGGTGTAACCCAACTGATATAGAGTCGGATGGATTTGTCTCAGACGATTTACAAGCTGAAAAGACTAGTATACCAACGATGAGAAAACCAGAAAGCTGTTTTATTGACTCTAACATAGTTCTTGTGATTTTTCTACAAAGACGCTACCGTTAGAAAAAGGGTTGGAAACGGTTCCTTATTTTTTTACAATTACCCCATCTGCCACAAAGGTTAGGGCTCTTTCGGGTTCAGTAATTTTCTCGATTTCTTCTTTCTTCTTGCCGGCGTCCTGTGCGAAGTGGCGCAAATCGGCAACGGGCGTGGTGGTGGTTTCGGCGGTGCCTTCAACAACAACGGTTTTGCCGACAATATCTTTTGGCACAAAGAAACCATAGTCTTTAAACGTTACGCGCATCGTCTGACCATCGCCGGTTTTGACTTTCATCCAGCAACCTTTTACCTTACAGACCGATTCAACTGTGCCTTCTACTTTAGCGGGCATTTCTTGCTTGTCTGCCATTTTGGTGGCTAGTTGTGTGGCTGGAATGGCACCGTTCTCTGTGATTTTTTTGCCATGATAGCTAATTTCGCTTTGGGCAAACACACCAATCGAAGCGGTAATAAGTAAAGTGCTAAGCAGTAGGGTCTTCATTGGTTTTCTGATGATTAGTGCAAGTGATTATTTGTGAATTTGTACGTTTAAGGCTGTGTGGCTATTTGTAACATTGCGCTATTGTTAGCCAAAAATACTCATTCAGATTGATTCTAAAAATCAATTACATAGCTTAGTGAGGTGGGTCGGTTTAGCCGGACACTTATGATTGAGAGTTATGAGTGAAATTAACTTGGTAATACTGTTTTTCAAAGTTGATCGGCGATAGATACCCCAATGCGGAGTGTAGGCGCCGAATGTTATAATACCCATCAATG
>JANXVQ010000405.1 GCA_025351545.1 Spirosoma sp. | reverse complement strand
CATTGATGGGTATTATAACATTCGGCGCCTACACTCCGCATTGGGGTATCTATCGCCGATCAACTTTGAAAAACAGTATTACCAAGTTAATTTCACTCATAACTCTCAATCATAAGTGTCCGGCTAAACCGACCCACCTCAGAATCAGTAGTTTTCATTCCAGCAAATAGGGAGACGAGTGAATAAAGTGGGGGTTACAAAGCGACAAGGACACTATGGTCTGTTCCTCTCCCATGCAGAAAGTAGGGATAAAATCATGCCAACGTAACCTACCAAACGTTAAATTGGGTACACTTGCAGGAAAAGCAATATTCATTCATATATAGATTAAAGAGCCATCAGCGTGGTGGGGTCATAGTTGCCCAAGTATGGGGATTTATGATGAAGAGACTGAAAGGTCCGAGAAAGGCTAATAGTCAAATTTAGTCTCTACTTATCAGGGTATAGCGCTCTGGACGCGTGAGCTTACTCCTGCCGATACAAGTTCAGGGTATTGTGCAAATTGTTGTATATTCGTTGGCTTGTACACCGTAACGCTCAGCGAATGAATGAATCCCCTACTCATAGCGTCTTCATTGCCGACGACGATGAAGATGATCGACTTCTTCTGCAATACGCTTTTACTCAGCATTGTCCCGAGTGTCATTTACGCTTCGCCGAGGACGGACTCGTTTTATTAGCGGATCTGGATCAGGACAGTTCGTTGCCGTGTCTTATTATCCTGGATTTAAATATGCCCCGGCTCAATGGCCTCGAAGCCCTGCGGGTGCTACGCCATAGTGTGCTCTATCAGCAGACACCAATTGTCATTCTGACAACATCCAGCGACGAAGCGGACAAGAAATTAGCCTATGAATTAGGGGCTAATGAGTTTTTAGTCAAACCCCTAAGTTTAGATTCTCTGGGCAAAATGGTTCAGCATCTTCGTAAGGTCTGGCAGTTAGATGAGTGTATATAACCGTCCTTGATACCTTACCGTGCAGTACGTACGTTTTGGGGTTTGCCGCCAGTCGTTGCGCCATTTATGGCAGGAGCTTATCTATACTATTCGGAGTCTGTATCAACGGGGATGGTCTAAAGTCAGATGAGGTAACTGAACCAACTTAAACCAATGGTGGCAGAAATTCTCCACTTCCTGCATGGCATCTTGTTTGAGCATCACCGAATTAGCCCCTGCCCGGTAATAGCGAGTGACCTCACCGGGAGACACACTACCTGTCCAAATCACGATTGGAATATGACGCCAGGCGTCGGAATCCATCAACCAGTTTAACAACTCGTACCCATCCATCATGGGCATTTGCGAATCGACAATAATGATGTTTGGCTCCAGCCCGGCAAGTAGTTGCTTAGTCGCTTCCACTCCGTTTGGTGCATAAGTTAAATTGACGTTTTGATGGCACTGCCTGAGGTGAGTAGCCAGCAATATAAAATCATCATCATCATCTACCACCAGTATCGAATAGTTCATACGTTGCTGTGCCGAAAACCAGAATCGGTTCTGGCTTTGCTGATTTCTTTGTAAACCTATACTTCAGTAGGGCAATCTATGACCTATCAACCGGCATAATCCCCGATAGTTTTTTAGCGAACAAAATATTATCAATAGGGGATTTGCAAATTTATGACTGCCTGTCTGAGCCTTAAAAATCGTATTTTCTTACCTTCTGTTACTACCCCATTTCAAAAAAATAATTACTGTCCAGCAACGCAAAAATAACGGCCCGGACCAATTCCGGCACTCTGCCGGTGCCATCATGGATGAAATCTCCTTTCTCGTCACCCGAAAAGAATCGGCTAACCACAAGGGCTTCTTGCTCAATAAAGCCGTAGCAATACGAAGATCCTGGCATTTCGTATTGGCATGAAACAGGAAGCCCTGCTAAATGTTAAATAATTGCAAAACAGAGACTTATTAACCATTGTTAACAGGGCAACCAATGTCAAAAAGTTACTTACCAGTGTAGTTTTGGCGACTACTTACACAATCATAAATCGCTAGCGCTATACCTGTTATGCCAACCTTCAACCGACTTAATACCTATCTGGGCAGACTCATCTTTGCTGTTGCACTCATTACTTACACAATGACCGTTGAACGAACGGCCAGCTTCTGGGATTGTGGCGAGTTCATTGCGGCTTCTTTCAAGCTCCAGGTTCCGCACCCGCCCGGAGCACCATTTTTTCTCTTGCTGGGTCGAATTTTCT